>VSOO01000052.1 GCA_009774895.1 Alistipes sp.
ACCTCCAGCAGCGCACGCAGATCGAACGATACCTCGAACGGCTCACGCCCCGCTACCGGCGGCTGGTCGTGCTGCGCTTTTTCGACGGCCTGTCCTACGAGGAGATCGCCGCACGCCTCGACCTGCCCCTCGGCACGGTGAAGACCCAGATACACCGGGCCCGCGGCCGCATGTGCCGCATGATAAAAAACGAAGAGTGACCCATGGAGACGATACTGAAATATTTCCCCGACCTCACCCCCGAGCAGCGCGAACGCTTCGCGGCGCTCTACGGCCTCTACGCCGAATGGAACGCCCGGATCAACGTGGTGTCGCGCAAGGATTTCGAGCAGCTCTACCTGCGCCACGTGCTGCACTCGCTGGCCATCGCCCGCGTCTGTACGTTCGATGCGGGCGCCCGCATCCTCGACGTGGGCTGCGGCGGCGGCTTCCCCTGCGTGCCGCTGGCCATCCTCTTTCCCGAGGCGCGCTTCACGGCCGTGGACTCCATCGCCAAGAAGATCGCCGTGGTGCAGGCCGTGAAGGAGTCCCTGCACCTGGAGAACCTCACGCCGAAATGCACGCGCGCCGAAGCCCTCGGCGAGCGCTTCGACTACGTGGTGTCGCGCGCCGTGACGGCCATGCCGGCCTTCGTGGGCTGGGTGTGGAAGCTCCTCGAACGGGGGCGGCACGGCACGCTGCCGAACGGCATCCTCTACCTCAAGGGCGGCGACCTGGCCGAGGAGCTGGCCGCAACGGGACGCCGGTGGACCCTCTACGACATCGCGCGCTTCTTCGACGAGGAGTTTTTCGAAACGAAAAAGGTGGTCTACACCCCGCGCGTCTGAGCGGCGGCGCCCGAAAGCCCTTGCCGCCGCGACACCGCCGCACCGCCGCCGGGTGCGGCGTCCGATGCGTCGGACGCCTCCGCCGAAGATCCCGCCGGCGGAGCGTCCGCCCCTCCGGAAGCCTTGCGGTGCCGGCCGAGCAGAGTCCGCACGTCTTTCATGAACTGCGGCGCATCGACAGCCCCCGCAATGCGTCCCAGCGGCTCGCCGTCGGCCGTACATATCAGATAGGTGGGCACCGCCGCCACGCCGTAATGCCTGGCCAGCTCCCGCCCCTCGGGCCGATCGATGTCGAACTTCACGCACACGCAGTGCTCCGCAAGGAGCGCACCCACGTCGTGCCGCGGAAAGACCTGCTTGTCCATCATGCGGCAGGGCGGACACCACGAAGCGTAGAGATCGACGAAGAGCAGCCGGCCGGTGCGCCGCGCCTTCGCGCACGCCTCCGTCATCGTGAGTTTCTCGAAGCGCACCTGCGCCGTAGCGGCCGCGGTGCATCCCGCCAGAAGCAGGAAAAGCAGCATCTTTTTCATCATCGTATCGTTTTTAGCAGTTGCCGGTGCAAAAATAGTGCACGGCACGGATTTTCCGCCTCCCCTCCGCCAGTTCCGGCACAGCCGCGGCGAAGCATGCGCACGGCGCAATCCCGCCTGCACCGCACGAACGGCGCTCCGCAGGGTGTCAGCGACTCCCCGAAGTCGCGCGGGCCGCAGCCACCCGGCGGCGGAGGTCCGCAGTTTCGCGAGCGTGTCCCGCCAGGCTGCGGCCCGAAAACAACGGCTGAAAAACGAAACGCAGGTTAGCCCGACCTGCCGAAGCCGAGGCCCCGCAGGCCGCAAAGTGCCGCGCGACAACTTTCGGACGCACTGATTTCGCCGTTCGGCGAATTTTTCGTAATTTTGCCTTGGCAATCGTGTGCGCACGTGCCGCGCCCGCCGAGAGGGCCGCACGACGCACCCGCAGTCCGCAGAACGAAACCGTATGAAATTCACACTTCTCCATAAGGATCCCGCATCGAAGGCCCGGGCCGGGCTGCTCGAAACCGACCACGGTCCGGTGCAGACCCCCATCTTCATGCCCGTGGGCACGGCCGCCTCGGTGAAGGGCATCTTCCACCGCGACGTGCGCGACGAGGCGCGTGCGCAGATCATCCTGGCCAACACCTACCACCTCTACCTGCGTCCCGGCATGCGGATCATCGAGCAGGCGGGGGGCGTGCACCGCTTCTCCACGTGGGAGGGTCCCATGCTCACCGACAGCGGCGGATTCCAGGTCTTCTCGCTGGCCGGCTGCCGCAAACTCAAGGAGGAGGGCTGCCACTTCCGGTCGCACATCGACGGCTCGAAGCACCTCTTCACGCCCGAAAGCGTCATCGACACCGAGCGCACGATCGGCGCCGACATCATGATGGCTTTCGACGAGTGCCCGCCGGGCGATGCGCCGCGCGAATACGCGGCCCGCTCGCTCGACCTCACGGAGCGGTGGCTCGACCGCTGCTTCGACCGCTACCACCGGACCGAGCCCCGCTACGGCCACTACCAGGCGCTCTTCCCGATCGTGCAGGGATGCACCTACCCCGACCTGAGGGCCCGGGCCGCGGAGAACGTGCTGCGCTACAACGCCGACGGCTACGCAATCGGCGGTCTGGCGGTGGGCGAACCCACGGAGGTGATGTACGAGATGATCGAGGTGGTGAACGCCGTGCTGCCCGAAGACCGGCCCCGCTACTTGATGGGCGTAGGCACGCCGGTGAACATCCTGGAGGCGATCGAGCGCGGCGTGGACATGTTCGACTGCGTGATGCCCACGCGCAACGGCCGCAACGGCCAGCTCTTCACCGCCGAGGGGGTCATCAACATCCGCAACCGCAAGTGGGAGGACGACTTTTCGCCCATCGACCCCGAGGGCACGGCCTTCGTGGACCGCACCTACTCCAAGGCCTACCTCCACCACCTCTGCGCCTGCGGCGAGATGATGGCCGCGCAGATCGCCTCGCTGCACAACATCGCATTCTACCTGCGGCTGGTCGGCATGGCCCGCGAGCACATCGCGGCCGGGGATTTCAAACCCTGGAAGGAGACGATGGTCGCAAAACTGAGCAGAAGACTGTAACACGAGGAGAATTATGCGCGTTCGCTGGCCGGGACTCAAGATACTGGACCGATACATCATCGGAAAATTCCTGAAAACCTACTTTTTCGCCATCGCGATGATCATCGTGGTGGTGGTGATCTTCGACTATGTGGAGAAGATCGACGACTTCACGGAGCTGAAGGCGCCGGTCAAGGCCATCGTCTTCGACTACTACTTCAACTTCGTACCCTTCTTCATCAACCAGTTCAGCGGTCTGTTCACCTTCATCGCCGTGATCTTCTTCACCTCGAAGATGGCCTACCAGACCGAGATCATCGCCATGCTCTCGGGCGGCATGAGCTTCCGCCGCCTCATGTGGCCCTACTTCCTCGGGGCGCTGGTCATCACGATCATTTCGCTGGTGCTGAACCTCTGGGTGATCCCCGTCACGCAGCGCACCACCGTGGAGTTCGAGAGCAAATACCGCAAGAAGCACCGCACGGTGCGCTACGACCCCCACATCTACCGCCAGGTAGAGCCGGGCACGTTCGTCTACCTGCGCGGCTACACCGAGCACGCCCGCCAGGCGCAGTTCTTCGCCCTGGAGCACTACGCCGGAGGCACGATCACGCAGTCGCTCGAAGCCGCCGACGTGAAGTTCGATCCCGCGACCAAGCGCTGGACCGCGAGCCGCTACACCACGCGCGAATTCGACTCGCTCGGCACCGAGACCTTCGCCCAGCACCGCAACCTCGACACGCTCATCAACCTCGAAGTGGCCGAGCTGGGCCGCATCGCCGAGCTGGTCGAAACCATGAACATCCACGAGCTGAACGAGTTCCTCGACCAGCAGCGGGCCAAGGGCTCCGACTCGATCAACCTGATCGCCGTCGAGCGCCACTCGCGCTTCGCCT
Source organism: Alistipes sp. (assembly GCA_009774895.1). Classification (GTDB taxonomy): domain Bacteria; phylum Bacteroidota; class Bacteroidia; order Bacteroidales; family Rikenellaceae; genus Alistipes. The sequence goes on from VSOO01000052.1 coordinate 3,815, forward strand.
ACCCGCTGGCCACGTTCATCCTCACGCTGATCGGCGTGTCGCTCTCGTCGCGCAAGGTGCGCGGCGGCACGGGACTGCACATCGGTATCGGCACGGGACTCTGCTTCTCATACATCCTCTTCAGCCGCTTCTTCGAGGAGTTCGCCAAGAGCGGCACGATGCCCGCCGGCCTGGCCGTGTGGACCCCCAACCTGATCTATCTGGCCATCGCCGTATACCTCTACCGCAAAGCGCCGAAATGATATGAACCGACTCGAAACCATTGCAGAAAAAATTCGGAGCGACGTGCGCATCGCTCCCGACGAGGCACTCGTGCTGTGGCATGAGGCACCCCTCTGGCTGCTGGGGCAGCTGGCCACGGAACGCAAGCGCCGCGTGAGCGGCGACAAGGTGTTCTACAACCGCAACATCCACCTCGAACCCACCAACCGCTGCGTCTTCAACTGCCGCTTCTGCTCCTACCGGCGGCCCAAGGAGAGCCCCGAGGCATGGGACTACTCGATGGAGGAGGTCGAACGCATCGCGCGCGACCACGCCGGGCGCGGCATCACCGAAGTGCACATCGTGGGCGGCGTGCATCCCGACCACGGACTGGAGTACTATGCCGAGATGATCCGCCGCGTGCGCGCCGCGCTGCCCGGCGCCGCCGTGAAGGCCTTCACGGCGATCGAGCTCTCGTACATGATCCGCAAGGCGGGCCTCACGACCGAAGAGGGGCTGCGCGTGCTCCGCGATGCCGGCATGGAGGCCATACCGGGCGGCGGCGCGGAGATCTTCGACGAGGAGGTCCGCAGCCGCATATGCCCCGACAAGGGCTCCACGGCCGAGTGGTTCGACGTGCACCGCACGGCGCACCGCATGGGCCTGCGCACCAACTGCACGATCCTCTACGGCCATGTCGAGCGCGTGGAGCACCGCATCGACCACCTCGACCGGCTGCGCGCGCTTCAGGACGAGACCCGCGGATTCGACGCCTTCATTCCGCTCAAGTACCGCAGCTTCGGCAACCCGATGTCGGAGATCGGCGAGGTGTCGGTGACCGAGGACCTGCGCATGCTGGCTCTGAGCCGCCTCTACCTCGACAACATTCCCCACATCAAGGCCTACTGGGTCATGTACGGACGCGAGACCGCCGAGCTGGCGCTCGCTTTCGGCGCCGACGACATCGACGGCACGATCGACGACACGACCAAGATCTATTCCATGGCCGGCGGCGACCGACGCCCCGTCATGACCGAGGAGCAGATGCACCGCATGGCCGCGGCGGCCGGATACCGTGCCGTGGAGCGCGACACGCACTACAACGAACTGTAAAGCAGCAAGACAGACATGAAGAAACTCACCGAATACCGCGACATGCTGCGCCGGCAGCCGTTGCTCTACCACCTCCTGCTCATCGCCGCGACGATGCTGGCCCTCGCGCTCGCGGCCCACTTCGGCATGCAGGCCGGCACGCGCCACGGCGCACGCCGCAACGTGCCCGACTTCGCGGGCATGCCCCTGGCCGAGGCGCAGGAGGCGGCCCGCAGTCACGACCTCAAGATCGTCGTGAACGACTCGCTCTACGTGCCGGCCTACGACGGCGGCATCGTCCTCGACCAGCTGCCCGAGGGGGGCGTCGAGGTGAAACCCGGGCGCGCGGTCTACGTCACGATCAACTCCTTCCGCCAGAAGATGGTCGCCGTGCCCTACGTGGCGGGCCGCTCGCTGCGCCAGGCCAAGAACATGCTCGAAATCGCCGGGCTGGGCATCGACCGCCTGGTCTACCGCGCCGACATGGCGACCAACTACGTGCTGGCCGAATACTGCGACGGCCACGAGGTGACGTCGCGCAGCCGCATGGAGGCCGAGATGGGCTCGGGCGTGACGCTCCACGTGGGCGTGCAGGGGGGACGCGGCACCACGGTCACGCCGCGGTTGGCGGGCTACACCCTGCAACAGGCCAAGAGCCGGCTGTGGGAATCGGGCCTCAACGTGGGCGAGGTGGTCTTCGACGAGGGGATCAACCTGCTCAACCAGAAGGATGCCCGCGTCTACGCACAGAGCCCCGGACAGGAGCGCACCGCAGCCCTCGGCTCCGCGGTGGACCTGCGCCTCACGCTCGACTGCACGAAGAGCGACCGCACGCGCGCCGAGGCGGAGAAGGCCGCCAGGGGGCTGGCCGAGGAGCGGCGGCGGCGCGAGCGGGCCGAGGCCGATTCGCTGGCGAAACTCCGCCTTGAGGAGGCGCTGACCGCGCCCGAAGAGACGCCCGAAGCGGCTGCGGCCGGCGGCGACGACAGGAACGAACCCGACGACGAATTCTTCTTCTGATGCGCGACGAACGTTATACCGACCCCGGATACGAAGATCCGGACGAGCTCGAGGGCGGCGAGGAGCTCTACGAACACTTCACCGTGACGGTGGACAAGGGCCAGTCGCTGCTCCGGCTCGACAAGTTCCTGGTGCACCGCATGGAGCACTGCTCGCGCAACCGCATACAGGTCGCGGCCGACAGCGGCAACATCCTCGTGAACGGCACGCCGGCCAAGGCGAGCTACAAGGTGAAGCCCCTCGACCGCATCTCGATCGTGATGCCCTACCCGCGGCGCGACACGGAGATCGAGCCGCAGGATATTCCGCTCGACATCCTCTACGAGGACGACGACGTGATCCTGGTGAACAAGGCCGCGGGCATGGTCGTGCATCCGGGCCACGGCAACTGGGAGGGGACACTGGTCCATGCCCTCGCATGGCACCTGCGCGACGTGCCGATGTTCCAGGAGGGGAGCGAACGCGCGGGCCTGGTCCACCGCATCGACAAGGACACCTCGGGCATCCTCGTGGTGGCCAAGAACGAGACGGCCCATGCCTTCCTCGCGCGCCAGTTTTACGAACACACCACCTACCGCCGCTACGTGGCGCTCGTGTGGGGCGATTTCGACGAGGACGAGGGGACCATCACGGGCAACATCGGACGCTCGCCCCGCGAGCGGCAGAAGATGTACGTCTTCGAGGACGGATCGGACGGCAAGCACGCCGTGACTCACTGGCGGGTGCTGCGGCGCTACGGCTACGTGACGCTCGTGGAGTGCCGCCTCGAAACGGGCCGCACGCACCAGATCCGTGTGCACATGGCCTGGCAGGGGCACCCCCTGTTCAACGACGCCCGCTACGGCGGCGACCGCATCCTGCGCGGCACGACCTTCACCAAATACCGGCAGTTCATCGAGAACTGCTTCGAGCTGATGCCCCGCCAGGCGCTCCACGCCCGGGCCCTGGGCTTCGTGCATCCGACCACGCGGCGCGAGATGACCTTCGAGAGCGGGCTGCCCGACGACTTCCGCGCCGTGCTCGACAAGTGGGACGCCTACGTCGCCGCGCGGCCCGAAGCCGCGGAAGACGAGTAAACACCCCGAACATGTTTCTGCCTACGACCATAAAGGAGGTCCGCGCACGCGGATGGGATGCGCTCGACGTCATCCTCTTCACGGGCGACGCCTACATCGACCACCCCTCGTTCGGCGCCGCCGTCATCGGCCGGCTGCTCGAAGCCGAGGGCTACCGCGTGGCGATCGTGCCCCAGCCCAACTGGCGCGACGACCTGCGCGACTTCACCAAGCTCGGCGCCCCGCGCCTCTTCTTCGGCGTCACGGCCGGCGCCATGGACTCCATGGTGAACCACTACACGGCCAACCTGCGGCTGCGCCACGACGACGCCTACACGCCGGGCGGCGCCGCGGGCTACCGTCCCGACCGCGCCGTGACGGTCTACACGCGGATTCTCAAGCGGCTCTTTCCCCACACGCCCGTGGTCGCCGGCGGCATCGAAGCCTCGCTCCGGCGCCTCGCGCACTACGACTACTGGAGCGACCGCATCATGCCCTCGATCCTGGCCGACAGCGGCGCCGACCTGGTGATGTACGGCATGGGCGAGCGCGTGGTGCAGGAGGTGGCGCGCGCCCTGCGCAACGGATACAACGCCAAGCTGCTGCGCAAGATCCGCCAGGTGGCCTTCATCGCCGACCGCGACTACGTGGAGCGCCTCGACCCCGAGCGCACGATCCGCCTCCGCTCCTACGAGGAGTGCGCGCGCGACGACCGCGCCTTCGCCGGGAACTTCACGGTCATCGAGACCCAGAGCAACCTCCGCGACCCGGTGCATACGCTCGTGGAGCCCACGGGCGACCGCTTCGTGGTGGTCACGCCCCCGAACGCCGTGCTCACGACCGAGGAGCTCGACCGCTCGTTCGATCTCCCCTACGAGCGTGCGCCCCATCCGCGCTACGAGGGCCGCGGGCCCATTCCGGCGTGGGAGATGATCAAATATTCGGTCAATCTGCACCGCGGCTGCTTCGGCGGCTGCTCGTTCTGCACCATCTCGGCGCACCAGGGCAAGTTCGTGCAGACGCGCAGCACGCGGTCGATCCTCGCCGAGGTGGAGCGCGTGACCCGCATGCCCGGATTCAAGGGCTACCTCTCCGACATCGGCGGCCCCTCGGCCAACATGTACGGCATGGGCGGCCGCGACCGCACGCTCTGCGCCCGGTGCCGGCGCCCCTCGTGCCTCCACCCGCGCATGTGCCCCAACCTGAACAACGACCACCGTCCGCTGCTCGAACTCTACGCCCGCATCCGGGCCGTGAAGGGGGTGAAGAAAGCCTTCGTCGGCAGCGGCATCCGCTACGACCTGTTCGATGACAGCGACTACCTGCGCACGGTGCTCGTGCACCACACCTCGGGCCGCCTCAAGGTAGCCCCCGAGCACACCGAGGAGCGGGTGCTGCACCTGATGCGCAAGCCGCCCTTCGCGCTTTTCGAACGGCTGAACGCCGACTTCCACCGCATCTGCGACAGCGAGGGGCTGCCCTACCAGCTGATTCCCTACTTCATCTCGTCGCACCCCGGATGCACCGAGCAGGAGATGCGCGCCCTGTCGCAGAAGGTGCTGGGCAAGCTCCACTTCACGCTCGAACAGGTGCAGGACCTCACCCCCACGCCCATGACCCTCTCGTCGGTGATGTTCCGCACGGGCGAGAATCCCTACACCCGCGAAAAGGTCTACGTGGCGCGCTCGCAGGAGGAGAAACGACGGCAGAAAAGCTACTTCTTCGCCGCGCCGCAGCGTGACGGCGAGCGGAACGACCGCAAGGGCCGCGCCGACAGCCCGCACGGAGGCGGTGCGGCGCACGACCCGCGTGCAAACCGCACGGACGGAGCGCCGCGAACGGACCGCCGTCCCCGAAAAACGGAGCGGCCGGACCTCCGGCCGCAGGAGCGCGGCGCGACGGCCCGGAGCCGGTCGGAACGGAGCAAGGGGCCCCGGACCGGCGGAAAGCAGGGGAAATTCCGAAGTTGAGCATCCCGCCCACGGGAAACGCATGCGGGCCGGACGGTACGCTTCGAGGGGGCTGCCCGGCCCGCAGGCGTTTCCCGTGGGCGGGATGCTC
>VSOO01000053.1 GCA_009774895.1 Alistipes sp.
CGTTACGTTTCGCCGTCGGCCCCTCTTTCGCCCCTTTTTTCCTCCCCCCGAACCCCATTTCGTACGCCGCACGCACGAAAAAGACGCCTGAAATTTTGCGGGGGGGGGAAATTCGTAACTTTGCATCCGGATTCCGCTCCGTGCGGAGCCGCGAAAAGAGACCGTCAAACCCAAAATTTCAAACACCATGAAGACCTTCAACTACGCACCGGCATCCCCGATCAAGGACCAGCTCACAATGCTCGCCGTCTCCGCCGGCATGATCGTCGTACCGCTCATCTATCCTTTCGGACTCCGGATCGGCAGACTCCGGATCCTCGGCCCCACGGCCACGACCGTCCTGTTCATCGTCGGCGGCCTCGTCCTGTTGGCCATGACGCTGAACAAGGTGCGGTTGGCGCGCGCCCTGGCCGCCCACGGCTGCAAAATCACGGTCGATGGCGACCGCGTGACCTACCCCGTGTTCAGCAAAGGAACGGTCAGCGAAGAGACGTTCGCCGTTTCGGCCATCGAATCGCAGCACTACGACGAGGAGGAGGACGAACTGCGCATCACCCTCGCAGACGGAACGCGCATCGTCCTGGATTCGGGATTCTTCGACTCGACGGAGCAATACGACGCCTTCTGCGCCCTGCTGAAAAAGTAGGCGCCGCGGTCGAAGCCCGGCGAAAACGCAGCATCAGCCGCTGCGGCCATGAAAGGCCGCAGCGGCTGATGACGTAAAAGCTCAGGGGCTCGGCCCCGGAAGACTATCGGATCGTGACCTTGATCAGATCGGCCACGGCAGGCACGGGGAACTCGTCGCCCACGACCTCGATCGGCTTGTCCTCGGACATTACCGTGCCGTTGAACATGAATTGCGCGTTGCCCGCACCGGGATACTGATTCACGGCCGTGCCGTCGTCCAGCAATACGGTCTTGCTGGTCACATCGCCCTTGGTGAGGGCATCGAGCGCCACGCCGTTGGCGAAGAACCAGTCGTTCGAGTATCCGAACATCGCGGCGAAAGCCACCTTCTCGTTCTCTGCGGCCTCATAGGTGCATTGCAGCGACTCGCCGGGCTGCGCCGTGTGGTCCATGATGTAGATGTGGCGCGCCTGCGGCACCTTGCTCAGCGACTCGCGCAGCGGCTTGGGATCGCCGCGCTGTGCGAGGGCCGACAGACCGAGCTGCGCATCCTTCTGGCCGAGCTGGTAGATGGGGTTCGTGTCGCCGGTGTAGACCACGACAATCGCACTCTGCAAGGTGGTGATGATGCCCGTCTGTCCGGCCACCAGCTGATAGAGGGGTGCCGTGTCGCCGTTCTCGGCCAGCGCCGTCAGCTCCACGCCCGACTTCTGGTCGCGATTGAAGAAGGGGGTCTTGGCCACCAGGTCGCCGTCGATCACGTTCGACACCACGTATACGCCGCCCGAGAAGGGAGTCTCGTTGGAGGTGTTGCCCGACGTATTGGTAATCGTACAGGTGAACAGCGACTTCACGGCGTCGAATTCGAGGCTCACCTGCATGAGCGCCGATGCGGCCGGATAGGTGTGACCCTCGGAGTCGGTGCCGTTCACCTCGGTGACCACGCCCTCCTGCGCAACGCCCGGATGCACCACACCCGGACCCGGCGCTTCGTTCACGCGGGTACCGTTATCCCACAGCTTCAAGGCATTGGCCACAACGCCCGTGCGCGGCACGCCCGCATCGTCGAAGAGTTCGATGCCCGGGTTCTCGGGAGCCACGAACAGGTCGTTCGAGTAGCTGTACATCGCGGCGAACATCAGGCGCTGGCCCTTGCCCGCATGGAACGAAAAGGTGGTCGAAGCTCCGGGCGCCACGGCGTCGATCGTGCCGCTCTGCACGTAGTTCTTTACGGCCACCATGTTCTTGAGCTCGATGGTCGGACGCGTGCCGGGTGCGGGATTGTCGTCATCGTCGCATGCAACGAATGCGAAACCACCAAAGAGCAGCGCCGCGGCGAGCATCGCTTTGAAGGAATGTTTTTTCATGACTTTCAGTGTTTTATTAGGTTTGTACAACAATAGGGATCGCGTCTCCGTATCGCGAACCGCCGCATGCGGCGCCGGGGCGCCCCGCATAGGTTCCTTTCGGCGGAAACGATGCATCATTCGTGCCATAACCCGTCGGCCGCACGGCGGTCCGGCCGCAGCCCGAAGCGCCGCCGCGCACCCTGCGGACACGAAGCCCGCGGAAACACTCCGCCCCGAAATCCGGCCGCGGCCGCCGCAAAAAAAAAGTCGGAGCGCCTGCGGGCGCTCCGACATCCGTGCCGCCACGGCCGGCCGGTCAAATCTCCACGATCCCGTTGCGTATGGCATAGACCACGAGGCTCGCCGTATTCTTGCATCCCGTCTTTTCGAGAATGTTGGCCCGGTGCTTGTCCACCGTGCGTTTCGATATGAACAGCTCGTCGGCGATCTCCTGATTCGACAAACCGCGGCACACGGCCACGAGGATCTCGCGTTCGCGCCCCGACAACTGGTCCTCCGCCGCCCCCTCGCGGGTCCGCATGCGGTGGGCCAGCGATGCGAGCAGCCCCTCGCTGAAGTAGCTGCCGCCCCCCTGCACGGTCTCCACGGCGCGGAGCACCTCCTCGAACGACGAATCCTTGAGCAGGAATCCGCGTGCTCCGGCCTCCACCATGCGCGTGTAGTAATTCTCGTCGCCGAACATCGACAGAGTGATGATCTTCAGCTCGGGTCTGAGGCGCAGGGCCCGCTCCGCCGTCTCGTCGCCGTTCATGCCGGGCATGGATATGTCCATGAAGACCACCTCGGCGTCGAGCCCGGGCAGCATCGCCAGAAACTCCTCGCCGCATGCCGCTTCGGCCACCACGCGACAGCCCTCGCAGCGGTCGAGCAGCCCCCGCAGCCCGTTGCGGAACAACGAGTGGTCATCGACCAGCACGATCCTACACCCGTTCATCCCTGCGGCGGTGTTTGCGCGAGGGCACCCCTGCGGGTGCCTCGTCGCGCGTATTCACGCGGATTGCGGCGTGCATGCCGTTGCCCTTCGAGCTCACGATGTCGAAGGTTCCGCACAGCGAGTTGATGCGCGAGGCGATGTTCGAGAGCCCCATGCCACAGTCGATCATCGACTGAGGGTCGAAGCCGCGGCCGTCATCGGAGTAGTCGAGCGCCAGCATGCCGTCGTTCTGCGACAGCGAGAGGTTGATGGAGGCGCAGCCCGAGTGCTTGAGCGAGTTGTTGATCAGCTCGCAGATCACACGGTAGAGGATCACCTCCACGTCCGAGTCGTAGCGCTCGGTTCCCAGGTTGGTGGTGAAGCGGATCTTCGCCTCGTGCATCGCCGCACTGCGCGACACGAAGTGCTGCACGCCGCGCGCCAGGCCGAAATCGTTGAGCACGTGGGGCGAGAGGTTGTTCGAAATCTCGCGCAGCGAGCGGATCGCCTCGTCGATCACGTAGGTTGTGTTGTCGATCAGCTCGCGCTGCGCGTCATCGTGCTGCTCGCGCGCCAGGGCCGACAGCGACATCTTGGCCGACGAGAGCAGCGGTCCCAGGCCGTCGTGCAGCTCCTTCGAGAAGCGCGACCGCGACTTCTCCTCGGTGCGCAGCACGGCCGTGAGGATGCGCTTGTTGAAGAGCTGACGCTGGCGGTTGAGCCGCCCGATGTACTTGAAGAGCTTGTGCGCATACATCACCCCCACCGAGAGGCAGAACGACACCACCACGCCCGTGTAGGCGAACGCGATGCCCGGCACGCCGTGACCGTTCACCAGCATGAACTGCATCACGCGTTCGATCGACAGGAGCAGAAAACCCGCGATGAAAAGAATCCACACCGCGTTGTATTTGGTGGTGTACACCAGGCGCAGCGCGTAGACCGAAGCCACGGCCTGCACCGCGATGGCGATGACGAGCAGAATTTTGATCCACATAGGTCCTAAGATTTATTTTGTTCCGTTTCGGGCACCGTGCGGTCCGCACCGCAAACCGCGCGCCGCGCTCACTCCAGTCCGAGCGTCGCACGCAGGGAATCCATGCGGGCGTAATCGGTGAGATCGACCTGCACCGGCACCACCGACACGTACCCCTCGGCCAGCGCCCGCTCGTCCGTGTCGGGCGCCTCGGGCTCGCGGTCCACGAAGTCGCCCGTGAGCCAGAAATACTCGCGGCCCTGCGGATCCTCGCGGCGATAGAACTCCTCGCGCCAGTAGCCGAGGTTTTGGCGGCAGACGCGCACGCCGCGTATCTCCTCGGGCCGTCCCACGGGGATATTGACATTCAGGCACAGCGACTCCCCCACCGGACGTTCGAGCACCGCACGCACGATGCGTTCGGCATAGAGCTCCGCCGCCTCGAAGTCGGCATCGGCACCGTGGTCCGCGAGCGACAGCCCGATCGACGGACAGCCGTAGAAGCTGCCCTCGATGGCGGCGCCCATCGTCCCCGAGTAGAGGACATTGACGGCCGAGTTCGAGCCGTGGTTCACGCCCGAGAGCACCAGATCCACGCGGCGGTCGCGCAGCAGGTGGTCGAAAGCCACCTTCACGCAATCGACGGGCGTACCCGAAAACGCATACATCTCCACCCCCTCGCCGGCGGGTATGCGGCGCAGAAAGAGCGGCCGGTACATGGTAATGGCCTGGCTCATGCCGCTCTGCGCCGTCTCGGGCGCCACGACCACCACCCGGCCGAAGCGTCGCGCGACGGCGATGGCCGCGCCGATTCCCTTCGAGGCGTAACCGTCGTCGTTGGTCACCAATATCAATCGTTCATCCATGATCTGATCTCCTTTTCCCGCAAATTTACACCTTAAATCGCAATTTCCGCATTTTATTCCTATTTTTGTATACGCGATCCCGCACACCGACGCACCGCGTCCCGTCCGTCCGCACACACGCTGCCGCGGGCACCGGGCCACGGGAACCGACGCACGGCGTGCGGCCGCCTTTACACGAACCGACACCATGAACATCACCCTCGTCTGCGGCAGCCTCCTGCCCGCACTCCGCTACGGCGGCACCGAACGCGTGGTCTGGGCCCTCGGCAAGGAGCTGCACCGCATGGGACACCGCATCACCTTCCTGGCCGCGCCGGGATCGCGGTGCGACTTCGCACGCGTCGTGCCGCTCGACCCCGCGCTGCCCGTCGAACGGCAGCTTCCCGCCGACACGGAGTTCGTGCACTTCCACACCCACTATGCGGGCCCCATCGCCAAACCCCACCTGGTCACCGTGCACGGCAACCTGCCGCCCGCCGGCGCCACGGCCGACTGCGTGTTCGTATCGCGCAACCACGCGCAGCGCTTCGGCTGCGAGGCGTACGTGTGGAACGGCCTGGACTGGGAGGGCGACTACGCCGCTCCCGACCTGAGCCTCGCACGCCGCGGCTACCACTTCCTGGGCAAGGCGGCGTGGCGGGTCAAGAACCTGCGGGGCGCCATCCGCCTCTCGGGACGACTGGGCGAACGCCTCGACGTGCTGGGCGGCTACCGCCTCAACCTGAAGATGGGGCTGCGCCTCACGCTCACGCCGCGCGTGCGCTTTCACGGCATGGTGGACAACGCGGCGAAAAAGAGGCTGATCGAACGCTCGAAAGGGCTCCTGTTCCCCGTGCGGTGGCACGAACCCTTCGGCCTGGCCGTGCCCGAAAGCCTCTGGTACGGCGCTCCGGTCTTCGCCACCCCCTACGGTTCGCTGCCCGAGCTGGTGACGCCCGACGTGGGCTTCCTGGGCACGGACGCCGCGGAACTGGCCGAACGGATGGCCGCCGCCGGCTTTTCACCCGCCCGCTGCCACGAATACGCCCGCGAGACCTTCGGTTCGCACACCATGGCCCGCTCCTACCTCGCATACTACGAGCAGGTGCTGCGCGGCGAACGGCTCAACGCCGCACCGCCCCGGGCCGCCGCCGCGATCGAGACGCTGCCCTGGAAGGACTGATCCCCGGCCGCCGCGACACCCCCGACCGGCACACACATGACCGGATACGAAGTGCCCGATGCGAACATTCGCATCGGGCACTTGTCATTCAGCCCCGCACCGCTCGCATCGCCGGGCGGATCCGGCTGCGTCCATCCCGCCGGCGGGAGCATTCCCACCCGGGCCGCAGGACGCAGCGGCGGAAGACGCCGCGCCCGAGGTCCGTGCGGGCACGCCGCAAGCAGGACCGGCCCCGTCGGTCAGAGCTTGATGTCGTAGATCTGGATCACGCCGGACAGCCTGCCTTCGGCGTCGGTCACCAGCAGCGAGGTGATCTTGTTGCGCGTCATCTCCTTTTCGGCAGCGATCAGCTTCTCCTCCGCACGGATCGTCTTGGGATTGCGCGTGGCGATGTCGGCCGCGCGGATCGCGAAGAAATCCGCCTGGCGGTGCTCCATCGCGCGGCGTATGTCGCCGTCGGTCACGATGCCCTCGATGCGGTCGCCGTCGCAGATCACCAGCAGCCCGAGCCCCCCCTTGCTGATGGCGTGGATCATCTCCGCGGCCGTGCAGTCGGGAGCCGCCACAGGCAGATTCTCCTTGTGCATCACGTTGCCCACGGTCATCAGCAGACGCCGCCCGAGGCTGCCGCCCGGATGCAGGCGGGCGAAATCCACGCTCGAAAATCCGCGCAGCTGCATGAGCGCCACGGCCAGCGCGTCGCCCATCGCCATCTGCGCCGTCGTGGAGGAGGTGGGAGCCAGCCTCAGGATGCAGGCCTCCTCCTTCACCCCCACGTCGAGGTGGAGATCCGAGTTGCGGGCCAGCGTCGAATCGGCATTTCCCGTCATGGAGATCAGCCTGTTGCCGTTCGAATGGATGAACGGCACGATCTTCAGTATCTCGTCCGTCTCGCCCGAATAGGAGAGCGCCACCACCACATCCTCCTTCGAAATCATGCCCAGGTCGCCGTGAAAGGCTTCGCCGGGGTGGAGAAAGAAGCTGGGCGTACCCGTCGATGCGAGCGTCGCGGCGATCTTGCGGCCCACGAGGCCCGATTTTCCCATGCCCGTAACGATGGTCTTGCCGCGGCATGCGAGCACGGCCTCCACGGCCTCGGCGAACGCATCGCCCAACGAGTTCTCCAGGTGTTTGAGTGCCAGCATCTCGGTGTGCAGCGCCTTGCGGGCCACCGCCAGAATCTGGGCTTTCGCAGTATCGGTCATGTCAGAGCAACGATTTGATTACCTGTTCCAGGTCTTTCAGATACAACATGTTGGGGCCGTCGCTGAGGGCGCGGTCGGGATCGGGGTGCACCTCGAAGAAGAATCCGTTGGCACCGAACGCCCGCGCGGCCTGCGCCATCGCCGGCACGAACTCGCGGTTGCCGCCCGTCTTGCCGCCCGCGGCGCCCGGACGCTGCACCGAGTGCGTGCAGTCCATGACCACCGTCGGCGCGATCTTCAGCATGTCGGCGATGTTGCGGAAATCGACCACCAGGTTGTTGTACCCGTAGATGTTGCCGCGCTCGGTGAGCCATATTTCGCCGGCCCCCGCCTCGCGGGCCTTCTCGAAAGGATAACGCATGTCCTCGCCCGAGAGGAACTGCGCCTTCTTGATGTTCACCGTGCGCCCGGTGCGCGCCGCAGCCGTCAGCAGGTCGGTCTGGCGGCACAGGAAAGCCGGAATCTGCAACACATCGACCACCTCGCCCGCAGGTGCGGCCTGCCACGCCTCGTGTATGTCGGTCAGCAGCCGGAGGCCCCACTTGGCCCGCACGTCGGCGAGCATGCGCAGCCCCCGGTCGATGCCCGGGCCGCGGAACGACGCCACCGACGTACGGTTGGCCTTGTCGAACGACGCCTTGAAAATAATGTCCGTACCCAACCGGCGGTTGATCCCCGCCAGCACGCCCGCCACCTCGTCGAGCAGCTCGGCCGACTCGATCACGCAGGGGCCGGCAATGAATTTCATCTCCATAATCTATTAATGCAAACGAACCCGCGGCGCCGCACGGTGCCGCAGGTTCTCCGTTCAACCATTCATCCGCCCGAGGAACTCCTCCGCGCGCGCCAGGTCCTCGGGCGTGTCGATGCCCACGGTCTCGGCCTGCGTGATGCCCACGCCGATGCGGTAGCCGTTCTCGATCCAGCGCAGCTGTTCGAGCGACTCGGCACGTTCGAGCGTCGAGGAGGGCAGCGCCGTGATCCGGCCCAGCACCTCGGTGCGGAACGCATAGAGTCCGATGTGTTTGTAGAAAGTGTGGCGTGCGAGCCACTCCTCGCGCGGCACGCCCCGCAGGTAGGGAATCACCGACCGCGAGAAATAGACCGCCCGCGACGCGGCGTCGAGCACCACCTTCGGGGAGTTGGGATTTTCGAGCGCCGCCAATCCGTCCTCCGCGGCGAAAGGCTTCACCAGCGTGGCGATGTCGGTCGCCGGATCGTCGAAACAGCGGCACACGGCCTCCAGCTGCTCGGGCCGTATGAAAGGTTCGTCGCCCTGCACATTGACCACCGCATCGTATGCCTCGCCCTGGCGGCAGTAGGCCTCCCAGCAGCGGTCCGTGCCGCTGCGATGCTCCGGAGAGGTCATCTCGGCACGTCCGCCGAACGCCAGCACCGCCTCGTAGATGCGCCGGTCGTCGGTCGCCACCACGGCGGCGTCCAGCACGCCCGCCACCTGCTCGTACACCCGCTGAATCACCGGTTTGCCGCCCAGCATGGCCAGCGGCTTGCCCGGGAAACGCGTCGATGCGTACCGGGCCGGAATGATCGCAATGAATTTCATCTTTTCGGTCAGTATGTCGTATCCCCCGGACTTCCGTCCGGAAAGATTCGGTTTCTTCGTCTCGTTCTCCGCCTCCGCCGGAGGGCCTCCGCGCCGCACCGCAGCTTCCGGCCGGGCCTGCGGCACACCGCCGCACGGCCGGACCG
>VSOO01000054.1 GCA_009774895.1 Alistipes sp.
GAGGAGGAGATGACCGAGATCACGCGTCAGGACCAGAAGCCGCCCGAGCCTCCCAAGAAGGTCGAGGTGAAGGTGATTTCGGACATTCTGGATATCGTGACCAACGATACGAAGATCACTACCGAACTTACGTTCAACGAGTTCAACGAGGACGACGCCATCGAGCCCATCGTGGAGGTCGAGGAGGAGGTCATCGAGGACGACCAGCCGTTCATCATCGTGGAGACGATGCCTTCGTTCCAGGGCGGCGACCTCAACAAGTTCCGCCAGTGGGTGCAGAGCAACGTGAAGTTCCCGCAGATTGCGCTTGAGAACAACATCTCGGGTCGTGTGACGGTGACTTTCGTGATCGAGAAGGACGGTCGTCTGACCAACATCCAGGTGCTTCAGAGCCCCGACCGCTCGCTGTCGGACGAGGCGGTGCGCGTGTTGCAGAAGTCGCCCGTGTGGTCGGCCGGCAAGCAGCGCGGACAGGCCGTGCGCGTGCGCTACAACCTGCCCGTGGACTTCCGTCTGCAAAACTAACGGACGCGGAAACGATTGGCGAGGGTATCCTTTTTGCGGGGATACCCTCGCTTGCAAGATAGGAAAACGATTTGGAAAACAAGGACAACACAACGAAGAACGTCGGGCGCGAACCGGGGCGCGAGCGTGCCGTGGCCGTGGCCGTGGTGCGCGACGACCAGGATCCGCGGCAGGCTGCCGAGTACCTCGACGAACTGGAGTTTCTGGCCGAAACGGCCGACATCGCCACCGTGAAGCGCTTCACGCAGCGGCTGCCCCAGCCCTCGTCGCGCATCTACGTGGGTCCGGGCAAGCTGGAGGAGATCGCCGACTACTGCCGCGACGAGGAGATCGACGTGGTGATCTTCGACGACGAACTGTCGCCCGCGCAGACCCGCAACATCGAGAAGGCCATGCCCTGCCGCGTGCTCGACCGCACGCGCCTGATTCTCGACATCTTCATGTCGCGGGCGCGGACGGCCTATGCCAAGACGCAGGTGCAGCTGGCCAACTATCAGTACATGCTGCCGCGCCTGGCGGGTCTGTGGACCCATCTTGAGCGGCAGCGCGGCGGCACGGGAACGCGCGGCGGCGCCGGCGAACGCGAGATCGAGACCGACCGGCGCATCGTGCGCGGCCGCATCGCCAAGCTCAAGGAGGAGTTGCAGCGCATCGACCGCCAGATGGCCGTGCAGCGCTCGAACCGCGGCGCGCTGGTGCGCGTGGCGCTGGTGGGCTATACGAACGTGGGCAAATCGACGCTCATGAACCTCCTCGCCAAGAGCGAGGTGTTTGCCGAGAACAAGCTCTTCGCCACGCTCGACACCACGGTGCGCAAGGTGGTGTTCGACAACCTGCCGTTTCTGCTCTCGGATACGGTGGGTTTCATCCGCAAGCTCCCCACGGAGCTGATCGAGTCGTTCAAATCGACGCTCGACGAGGTGCGCGAGGCCGACCTGCTGGTGCATGTGGTCGATATTTCGCATCCGCAGTTCGAGGACCAGATCGCCGTGGTGAAGCAGACCCTGAGCGAGATCGGTGCGGGCGACAAGCCGGTCTATCTGGTCTTCAACAAGGTCGATGCTTATACATATATTAAAAAGGACGAGGACGACCTCACGCCTGCCGGGCGCGAGAACCTCTCGCTCGACGACCTGAAGCAGAGCTGGATCGCCAAGGCCAACACGCCCTGCATCTTCCTTTCGGCGGTCGAGCGGACCAACATCGACAAGTTCCGCGCCGACCTCTACGGCATGGTGCGCGAGATCCATGCCGGACGCTACCCGTTCAACAATTTTCTGTACTGATACTTACAAACCCCAAAACACCCTTATCCATGACAATACATACGCTTGGCAGCGAAAATACCGTTCTCAGCAAGTTCATCGCCGAAATCCGCGACAGGCGGATCCACACCGATTCGATGCGTTTCCGCCGCAACCTCGAACGCATCGGCGAGGTCACGGCCTACGAGATATCGAAAACCCTCGACTACGAGCAGCGGATCGTGGAGACGCCCCTGGGCGAGGCTTCGGTGGCGATGATCTCCGACCGCGTGGTGCTGGCCACGATCCTGCGTGCGGGACTGCCGTTCCACCAGGGCTTCCTGAACTACTTCGACGACGCGCAGAACGCCTTCGTGTCGGCCTACCGCAAGAGCACGAAGGACGGCAAGTTCAAGGTGAAGGTGGAGTACATATCGTGCGGCGACCTGGAGGGCAAGGTGCTGCTGCTGGTCGATCCGATGCTTGCGACGGGATCGTCGCTCGTGCTGGCCTACAACGCCCTGTGCGAACGCGGCGGACAGCCCAAGCACACCCATGTGGCTGCGGTCATCGCCAGCGAGCAGGGCATCGACTACGTGCGGAAGAACATGCCTGCGGAGACTACGACCCTGTGGACGGCGGCCGTGGACGAGGAGCTGACCTCGCGCGCCTACATCGTGCCGGGCATCGGCGATGCCGGCGATCTGGCCTACGGCGAGAAGATCTGACGGTCCGGCCAATGCGGCCCGACGGCTTGCGTTCGGACGCAGGTCCGGGGCGGCAGCCCGCGAAGGGCGGTTTTTCGTGCGGCCCGGGGCCGTGCGGAGCGGCGGGTGTCGCGGTGCGCAGGTGCGGCGTTGAAAAACGGTCGTTTTCGCTGAGCCGAGCGCAGCGCCGAACGGAGTCCGGGTGAGAAAACGACAGCTCCCGAGCCAACGTCGCAGGTGATCCGGGTGCGCTGCCGAACCTCCCCGCCGGCGCGCAGCCGGCATGAATACCGATTGCATAAAAGCGAACCGAAATGAAGAGACGACTGCTGTTCCTCCTTGCCGTATTTGCGGCCACGACGCTCCTGATGGCGTTGCAAAAGCCCGTGTTCCTGCTCTTTCACGCTGCGCAGGCCGCCGAGGCCCCGTTGGCGGAGCGGCTGCTCGTGCTGTGGCACGGCCTCTCGCTCGACATGACCGTGGCGGGCTATGTCACGGCGCTGCCGTTGCTTGCGACCCTCGCGTCGCTGTGGGTGTCGCTGTCCGACCGGGTGTGGCGCCGCATGTTCCGGGGCTACTTCCTCGTCGTGTCGCTCTTCACGGCGGCCGTCTTCGCCGTCGATCTTGCGCTCTACGGCTACTGGGGTTTCCGCATCGACGCCACGATCCTGATCTACCTCTCCGATCCGAAGGGGGCGCTGGCCAGCATCGGCGCGTGGGAGGCGGTGCGCCAGGTGCTCCTGTTCGTGCTCTCGGCCGGGGTGATGCCATGGGTCTATGACCGCGTGGTTCGCCTCTTTTCGGGCGAACGGGTGCGTCTGCGCCTGGCTGCCTCGGGCGTGCTGCTCTTTGCCGCCGGGCTCTGCTTCCTGGCGATCCGCGGCGGCGTGACCGTGGCCACGGCCAACGTCTCGAAAGTCTGTTTCAGCGCCGATACCTTCCTGAACCATGCGGCGATCAATCCCGTGTTCTCGCTTCTCTCGTCGGTGGGCGACGGCGACGACTACGCCGCGATGTACCCCTTCTTCGAGGAGGAGGAGCGTGCGCGGCGTTTCGAGCGCCTGCGCGGCGACCGTCCCTCCGCCGTGCCCGACACGGGGCTGCTCCGCATGTCGCGGCCCAACGTCGTGGTGGTCATCTGCGAGAGTTTCGGCCGCACGCTCATGGACGAGCGGGTGGACGGCGAGGAGGTGATGCCCAACATGCAGCGCTTCCGCCGCGAGGGGGTGTGGTTCGAGAATTTCTTCGCCAATTCGTTCCGCACGGACCGCGGCGAGGTGGCGGTGCTGAGCGGGTTTCCCGCCCAGACCCGCACGTCGGTGATGAAACTCCCGGCCCGCAGCCGGAGGCTCCCCTCGATCGCGCGGTCGCTGGCCCGCGAGGGGTATGCCACGCGTTTCGTCTACGGCGGCGACCTCAACTTCACGGACCAGGCTTCGTACATGTACGCTACGGGGTGGCAGCAGCTCACGCAGCAGAAAGACCTGAGTCTGGATGCTCCGACCTCGAAGTGGGGCTATGCCGACGACGTGGTCGCCGACTACTTCGCCGACGAAGTGCTGCACATGAGTGCTGCGGGCAGGCCTTTCCTCGCGGGGCTCCTCACGCTGTCGAGCCACGAGCCGTTCGAGGTGCCGTTCGCGAAGTTCGACGACAAGGTGCTCAACGCCATGGCTTTCACCGACGACTGCCTGGGCCGGATGATCGACCGCTGGAAAGCGTCGCCGGCGTGGGACGAACTGCTGGTGGTGCTCGTGGCCGACCACGGCTACGCCTATCCCTACGGGCTGGCGTACAATGCGCCGCTCCGCCACCGCATTCCGATGATCTGGCTGGGGGGGGCGGTTGCCGGACCCCGCACCGTGGAGGAGTACGCCTCGCAGATCGACCTGGCGGCCACGCTGCTGGCCCGCATGGGGATCGACCACTCCGACTTCGCATACAGCAAGGATATTTTCGACCCCTCGCTGCCCAAGTTTGGCTACTACGTGTTCAACGAGGGCTTCGGGGTGACGAGCGCCGCGGGCGACGTGGTGTGGGACCGTGCGATGCCTGCGGCGTGCGAGGGGGCCGACACGACGCTGCTCGACGCGGGACGCACGCTGCTCCAGACCACGCACGTCGATCTCGGATTGCGCGAAAATACCCATATTTAGGTATTTGCATTGCGGCGGGCGCTCCTTATTTTTGTGCGTAAATTACCGACCGATGTATAAATCAGGAAACTATACGGGCGACGACCGCATGTGCGATCTGGTGTGCGACAAATACTCCGTGCTCCAGGTCATGAGCCGTTTCGGCATCGCCCTCGGCTTCGGTGACAAACCCATCGCCGAGGTGTGCGCTGCGAACGGGGTCGATACGGCGACCTTTCTGGCCGTGGTGAACATGCTCGTGAACCCGGGCGAGGGCGGCGTGTCGCACGAGGGGGTGTCGGTGCGCGCGCTGACCGACTACCTCCACAACTCGCACGGTTATTTTCTCGATTTCCGCCTGCCGGCCATCCGGCGCAAGCTCATCGAGGCCGTGGACTGCTCGCTGAGCGACGTGTCGTTCGCCATCATGCGTTACTACGACGAATACGTGGCCGAGGTGCACCGCCACATGGCCTACGAGGAGAAGACCGTGTTCCCCTACGTCGAGGCGCTGCTGCGCGGCGAGAAGAGCGCCACCTACTCGATCGACGTCTTCCGCCGCCACCACGACCAGGTGGAGGCGCGGCTGCGCGAGCTGAAGAACATCATCATCAAATATTACCCTTCGGGCGGCACGAACGAGCTGAACGGCGTGCTGTTTGATATATTCACCTGCGAACAGGAGCTGGCGTCGCACAATGCCGTGGAGGACGGAATCTTCATTCCGGCCGTCGAGCGGCTGGCGGCCGACGGCGTGCAGTCCGACGAGAAGCAGGAGACCCTGAGCGCGCGCGAACGCGAAATCATCGTGTGCGTGGTCAAGGGAATGACCAACAAGCAGATCGCCGACTGCCTCTGCATCTCGGCGCACACCGTCATCACGCACCGCCGCAACATCGCCGCCAAGCTCCAGATCCATTCGGCCGCGGGTTTGACGATCTACGCCATCGTCAATAAGCTGGTCGATCTTTCGGAGATCAAGGAGACGATAGGAGACTGATACGCATGACACACCACCACCATCATCGGGGCGCGCACGCCGCACCGGAAGCGGCTCTCGGGCGCGCTTTCGCCTGGGGCATCGCGCTCAACACGGCATTCGTCGCCATAGAGGCCGCGGTGGGCATAGCCTACGACTCGATGGGGCTGCTGTCCGACGCCGGGCACAACCTGAGCGACGTGGCGAGCCTGCTGCTGGCCCTGCTGGCATACCGCCTGGCCCGGGTGCACGCGCGGCCGCGCTACACCTACGGCTACCGCAAGAGCACGGTGCTCGTCTCGCTGCTCAACTCGGTCGTGCTGCTGGTCGCCGTGGGGGCGATCGTGGCGGAGAGCATCGGCCGCATGCTGCATCCGATGCCCGTGGAGGGCGGCGTGATCGCCTGGACGGCGGGTGCGGGCGTGGCGGTGAACGGATTCACCGCGTGGCTCTTCGTGCGGGACAAGGAGCGCGACCTGAACGTGAAGGGCGCCTATCTGCACATGGCGGCCGATGCGCTGGTGTCGGTCGGCGTCCTGGTGTCGGGGCTCGTGATCGCCCGCACGGGATGGACGTTCGTCGATCCCGTGATCGGGGTGGTCGTGGCGGGGGTGATCGTCGCTTCGGTGTGGTCGCTGACGCGCGACAGCCTGCGCCTCGCGCTCGACGGCGTGCCGCCGGGCCTCGACCCCGCGTCGGTGGAGCGCGCCATGCTCGGTGTCGAGGGCGTATGCGAAGTGCACCACCTCCATCTTTGGGCCATCAGCACCACGGAGAACGCCCTGACGGCGCATGTCGTAGTGGCGCCCGACGCGCGTACCGAGTGCGTGAAAGCCGCGTTGCGCCGGGTGCTCGATGCGGAGGGCGTCGCCCACGCAACGATCGAGACCGAGGGGGCGGAGGAGCGCTGTACGTGCAGGGAGGATTGACCGGGCCCGGCGGTTGGCGCTTTCGGCGGATCGCTACGGCACGGGATCGTAGCCGCTGCCACCCCACGGATGGCAGCGGGACAGACGGCGCAGCGTGAGCCACGAACCCCGCAGGGGACCGTGGCGGCGCAGGGCCTCGACGGCGTATTGCGAACAGGTGGGCGTGAAACGGCACGACGGAGGCGTAAACGGCGAGATGCAGTGGCGGTAGCACTGCACGAGCGCGAGCAGCGGCAGGGCCGCAGCGAATTTACAGATGCGCAGCGATCTGCTCCAGAATGCGTTGCAGCGCATGGTCGATTTTCCGGTAGGACAATACCTCTTTGGACGAGTAGATGAGCGCCAGGTCGATGTTGGCCGTGCATTCCGCGCGGGCGAGGGTCTGCTTGCCGAGCCGGTAGGCCTCTTTGGTCCTGCGGCGCAGGAGGTTGCGTTTGTTGGCCCGCTTATGGAACTTCTTGGGCACGCTGAAGAGCACCTCGACCGACGGCACGGCGTCCGTCTCGGCATACCACACGTAGCGGAACGGGAATACGAAGCCGCTCTGTCCCTCGTCGAACAGGCGGCGGATGGCACCGAGCGAGCGGAGCCGCTCCGTGCGGGGCAGGCTGCGGTCGCTCATCGCCTATTTCGTGTTGTCCGCGGCGACGGTGCGCTTGCGGGTTTTCTTTGCGAGTTTGCTCTCCTGCACGCGGAGGAACTCCTCCTTGCGGGGGTCGGTCGCCACGGCCACGTCGCCGATCTCCTCGCCGGATTCGGTCTTCGTGATGAAGATGTCCACGGCCTTGACCATCGAAGGCGCCTCGGGCGTGGGGGCTGCGGCTTTCACCGTGAGGCCCGCTTCGAGCGCGGCGCGCAGCGTGCCCTCGCCGAAGACACCCACGGCGGGCAGGTCGTGCGTGCCGAACTTCTCGACCAGCACCTTGACGTCCGACGGCGAGTAGAGCGCCAGCAGGTCGTAGGACCGCAGGTTGGTCTCCTCCAGGTCGGCGGCCACGGTGCGCGCCAGGATCACGGGATCGAACGAGAGCTTGAGTTTGGCGAGCGTCTCGGGCAGCTCGGGCTTGTGGGGCTCGCTGAGCGCCAGCAGGAACTTCTCGTCGCGGTGCTTGACGATCAGCTCCATGAGCGAGGTGAACGAACCGTCGGCGAACGATATTTTACGTTTGCGGTAGACGATGTATTTCTGGAGGTAGAGCGCCACGGCCTCGGTCTGGCAGATGTATTTCATGCTCTCGGGCACGGTGATGCGGGCCTCCTCGCAGATGTGGAAGAAGCTGTCCACCGTCGTGCGCGACGTGAAGATGATGGCCGTGTGGGTCAGGATCTCGACCCGCTGGCTGCGGAATTCCTTGAGCGACACACCCACGACTCGGATGAAAGGGGTGTAATCGATCTCCACCTTGTGTTTTTTGGAAAGTTCGTAGAAGGGGGATTTCTCGATCATCGCCGGCCGCGGCTGGGCGACCAATACTTTATTGACTTTCAATTCTTATCGTTTTTGACGTTCTTCGTTACTGTCTCGCGATCGACAGCCACACGAGGCTGAGCGGAAAGAGTTCGACGGCGCAAAGGTACAAAATCCAATGCAAAATCGGAATTTTTTTCCGAAGAAAGAGCCGCAGCGACCGGATCAGGAAGAGGGCGCAGACCAGGGCGATGTCGGCGGCGAGCAGCCAGCGCCACACCGCGCCCTGCGGTCCGGGGCAGAGCGCGTGCAGGAGTACGGCCGGCGCGGCCAGGAGG
Organism: Alistipes sp.; assembly: GCA_009774895.1. Classification (GTDB taxonomy): domain Bacteria; phylum Bacteroidota; class Bacteroidia; order Bacteroidales; family Rikenellaceae; genus Alistipes. Next base: position 8,266 of record VSOO01000054.1, read on the forward strand.
CTCGCCGCGGCGAAGGTCGTGGTGCGGAAGTGGAGCAGCTCGTCGGTGAAGTCGCCGCTGAGCGTCACCACGCCGATCAGGCGCAGCATGCCCGCCGAGGCCGCGAAGGAGAGGGCGAAGGCTGCGGCTGCGGCCAGACTCAGCACGGCGGCCGCAGCGCCGGGAAAGGTGCCCGGGGGGTAGATCCGGTCGGCGGCGGCCACCGCCGGGATTCCCGCGAGCAGGAGTCCGAGGACGGAGGCGATGAGCAGGAAGCGGTCGCGGCCGTTGCTCCGCGCGTCGGAGAGGCTGCCCGGATCGTGCACCGTGCGCGAGAACAGCTGCACGATGTCCGCGGCGTGGCGCGCCGCGAAGAGCGCGCAGAAGGAGGCCGTGAGCAGCACGAGGAGCTGGAACAGCGGGTCGCCCGCCAGCGGCGCGGGGTCCGGGAGGGCGGGAGCCGCGCCCGGGTACGCTGCGGCGCCGTA
>VSOO01000055.1 GCA_009774895.1 Alistipes sp.
CAATAGCCTGGGCGCTTCGGCACTCGCGGGCTACCTGTTCCAGCGTTCGGCGTGGGCCGAGTCGCTGCTCTATCCGTTCGTGCGGAAGCTCTATTCGGACGGCCATTTCAGCGGGGGGGGGTATTTTGTTGATAATCATCGGTTTGGCAGCGCTGTGCGTTGCTGCTGCGCTGGTTGTTGATCGGGTGCAGCGGCCGATAAACGAAAAATTGGTACATTATATATTCAAAAGATGAAAATCATTGAGACGGCCATCGAAGGGCCGGTCATCATCGAGCCGGACGTGTTCGGCGATGCGCGGGGATACTTCTTCGAGAGCTGGTCGCAGCCCAAGTTCGACGCGGCGGTCCGGCCCGTGCGCTTCGTGCAGGACAACGAGTCGAAATCCACCTACGGCGTATTGCGGGGACTCCATTTCCAGCGGGGCGAACACGCCCAGTCGAAGCTGGTGCGCGTGGTGTCGGGCCGTGTGCTCGACGTGGCGGTGGACATCCGCCGCGGCTCGCCGACCTTCGGCCGCCACGTATGCGTGGAGCTCACGGGCGAGAACAAACGCCAGTTCTTCGTGCCTCGCGGCTTCGCCCACGGCTTCGCGGTGCTGAGCCCCGAGGCGGTGTTCCAGTACAAGTGCGACAACCTCTATGCCCCCGAGGCCGAGGGTGCCATTGCGTGGGACGATCCCGCGCTGGGCATCGACTGGGGGCTGAAGCCCCACGAGGTGCGGCTCTCGCCCAAGGACAGCGCCCACCCGCACCTTGCGGATGCGCCCGAACTCTTCGACTACAACACGGACTACTATGCTTGACATACTCGTAACGGGAGCCGACGGACAGCTCGGCAGGGAGCTGCGTCGCCTGGGTGCCGCGTCGCCCGACCGCTATGTCTTCACCGACGTGGCGGAACTGGACATCACCGACCGCGAGGCGGTATGCCGCCGGGTGCGCGACGAGCACGCGGACATCATCGTGAACTGCGCGGCCTACACCCATGTGGACCGGGCCGAGGAGGACGAGGCGACGGCGCGCCGCATCAACCGCGACGCCGTAGCGAACCTGGCGTATGCGGCACGCGAGTGCGGCGCCACGCTCGTACACGTCTCGACGGACTACGTGTTCGGGGGCGGCGGCAACACGCCCCGCACGGAGCAGACGCCCACGGAGCCGCTCGGCGTCTACGGACGCACGAAGCTCGAAGGCGAGGAGGCGATCCTGGCCTCGGGGTGCCGCTACCTGATTTTCCGCACGGCGTGGCTCTACTCCGAGTACGGCAACAACTTCCTGAAGACCATGCTGCGCCTCACGGCCGAGCGCGAGACGCTCGACGTGGTATTCGACCAGGTGGGGTCGCCCACCTATGCGGGCGACCTGGCGCTGGCCATCTTCAGCGTGATCGCGAGCGGGCAGCATGTCGGCAACGAGGGCATCTACCACTTCGCGAACGAGGGCGTGTGCTCGTGGTACGACTTCGCGGTGGAAATCGCCGCGGCCGCGGGACACGACGCGTGCCGCATCAACCCCTGCCACAGCAGCGAATTTCCCTCGAAGGTGACCCGCCCGGCCTACTCCGTGCTGGACAAAACCAAAGTCAAGCGGACTTTCGGCCTGGAGATACCCCACTGGCGCGATTCGATGCTCTACTGCATGCAGCGGATCGCCGCAAAGACGGAACACGCATGAAACAGCTGCTTCGCTATCTCCCCTACCTGCCTTGGACCGTGTGGTTCAATTTCCGCTACCTGCCCCTGCGGCAGGCTGTGCGGCTGCCGATCCTGCTGCGGAAACCCCGCCTGCTGCGCTGCGGCGGCCGGATCCGCATCGAGGGGCCCGTGCATACGGGCATGGTGCGGCTCGGCGTCTTCGGGGTCTCGGTGTATCCCGACCGGGGCATTGCGTGGGAGTGCGACGGCACGGTGACCTTTGCCGGCCGGTGCAGCATCGGCAACGACTCGTATGTCGCCGTCGGACACGGAGGCTGCCTCCGGTTCGGCCGCAACTTCAGGGCCACGGCCGCGCTGCGCGCCGTGTGCTACCACGAGCTCACGTTCGGCGACGACGTGCTCGTGGGATGGGACAACACGTTTTGCGACACGGACTTCCATAGAGTAAAATCAAGGGGGGGGGAATTCCGGCACGCCGGATACGCCCCGATACGCATCGGTCGCAACAACTGGTTCGCCATGAAGTGCACCACGTTGAAAGGGGCCCGCACACCCGATTACTGCATCGTGGGTGCGGCGTCGCTGTTGTCGGGCGATCATGCGGGAGAGGCTCCGCGCTGTCTGCTCGCCGGCAACCCTGCGCGACTCGTGCGTACGGACGTGTACAGAGATTCGAATGACGACAAAATAACATACAACCCATGAAACGCAACATACTCATTACGGGCGGCGCGGGCTTCATCGGAAGCCATGTGGTGCGCCTGTTCGTGAACAAGTACCCCGACTACCGCATCGTCAATCTCGACAAGCTGACCTATGCGGGCAACCTGGCCAACCTGCGCGACATCGAGCGGCAGCCCAACTACGCTTTCGTGCACGGCGACATCTGCGACTTCGACGCCGTGTGCGAAATCTTCCGCAAGTATGACATCGACGGCGTGATCCACCTCGCGGCCGAGAGCCACGTGGACCGCTCGATCCGCGATCCGTTCACCTTCGCGAAGACCAACGTGCTGGGCACCCTCTCGCTGTTGCAGGCCGCGCGGAACCATTGGAACGGCGATTGGGAGGGCAAGCGCTTCTACCACATCTCGACCGACGAGGTGTACGGCGCGCTCGGGTTCGACGGCACGCTCTTCACCGAGCGGACCAAGTACGACCCCCACTCGCCCTACTCGGCATCGAAGGCCTCGTCCGACCACTTCGTGCGGGCTTTCCACGACACGTACGGCATGCCGACCATCGTGACCAACTGTTCGAACAACTACGGTCCCTATCAGTTCCCGGAGAAGCTGATCCCGCTCTTCATCAACAACATCCGCCACGGCAAGCCGCTGCCCGTCTACGGCCGCGGCGAGAACGTGCGCGACTGGCTCTACGTCGAGGACCATGCGCGCGCCATCGACCTCATCTTCCACCGCGGGCGCATCGCCGAGACCTACAACATCGGCGGTTTCAACGAGTGGCGCAACATCGACCTCATCCGCGTGATCGTGCGCACGGCCGACCGCCTGCTGGGCAATCCGGAGGGGCACAGCGAGCACCTCATCACCTACGTCACGGACCGTGCGGGCCACGACCTGCGCTACGCCATCGACTCGCGCAAGCTCAAGGAGGAGCTGGGCTGGGAGCCGTCGCTGCAATTCGAGGAGGGAATCGAGAAGACCGTGGCCTGGTACCTGGCCAACCAGCCCTGGCTCGACGACATCACTTCGGGACAATACCAGAAGTATTACGACGAAATGTATGCCGGAAGATAATATCGGCGCATAGATTTCAGTTATCAAATAAATACAATGCATAACCGAATGAAGAGATTTTTAATCGTATTGATCCTGGGGATCTTCTGCGCTGCGGGCGCCATGGCGCAGAAAGTCACCGACGCCAAGGCGTTGGAGTATGCCAAGGAGTGCTATTCCCAAGGCATGCAGATCGAGCAGGCGGTGAAGACGTTGCAGAGCAAGGGCGTTTCGATCGATCAGATGAAGCGGCTGAAGGCTCAGTACGAGTCGGGCATGCTCGACACGGACGACCTGACCTCCAAACAAAACAAGGAGAAGTCGAATACTCGTCAGATGCGGACGACCAAGCAGGATCAGGACGCCAAGGAGAAGCTGGCCATAGACTCGCTGGTTCAGGACCAGCAGGAGATCATACTCGACGAGGAGCCCCAGATGACCAAGCAGGATTCGTTGAACCGGATCTACGGTCACGATATTTTCCGCAACAAGGAGCTCTCCTTCACGCCCAACCTCCAGCTGGCGACCCCAGGCAACTACGTGATCGGCGCAGGCGACGAGCTCGGCATTTCGATCTACGGCGCCTCCGAAGTGGATCTGTCGCAGACCGTGACTCCCGAGGGCCGCATCTTCGTGAGCGGCCTGGGTCCCGTTTCGCTCAAGGGCCTCACCATCGATCAGGCGCGCACCAAGCTGCGGCGCGAGCTGAGCGCCATCTACGGCGGCCTGGCCAACGGCACGGCGTCGCTCGACGTGGCGCTGAACAACGTGCGCAGCATCCAGGTGAACGTCATGGGCGAGGTATTCGCTCCGGGCACCTACACCCTGCCCTCGCTCGCCACGGCCTTTCATGCGCTCTACGCCGCAGGCGGCGTGACCGACATCGGTACGCTGCGCACCATCAAGATCGTGCGCAACAACGAAGTGGCGGGCACGGTCGATCTGTACGAATTCCTGCTTACCGGAAACAACAGGGGCGACATCGTGCTACAGGACGGCGACGTGGTGCTCGTGCCGACCTATTCGGCTTTGGTGGCGGTGCCCCAGGGCGTGAAACGCCCCATGCGGTACGAGATGCGCGAGGGCGAGACGCTGGATGCTTTGGTCCGCTATGCCGGCGGATTCACCAACGACGCGTTCCGCACGGCGCTCAATGTCACGCGGCAGGACGATATGGGCCTTACGGCGTTCAACGTCAAGGAGCCCGAATACGCCTCGTTCGCGGTGGCCGACGGCGACCGGATCGTGATCGGACAGCGCTACCAGCGTTCGTCCAACAAGGTGACGATCGAAGGCGCCGTGTACAACCCCGGCACCTACGCCATCGACGACAACGTCAAGACCGTGAAGCAGCTGATCGAGGCGGCCGAGGGATTGCGCGAGGATGCGTTTCTCGACCGTGCGCTGCTTCAGCGCGAGATGCCCGACTGGTCGCTCGAAATGGAGTCCTTCGACCTGAACGAGCTCTACTCGGGACAGATCGCCGATATTCCGCTGCGTCCGAACGACGAACTCTACATCGCGCCCAAGGTCGATATGCGCGAGGAGTACATCGTTACGGTGTCGGGTCCCGTGGCGCTGCCGGGCGACTATCTCTACGCCGAGGGCATGACCATCAAGGACCTCATCGTCAAGGCGGGCGGTCTGCTTGAGTCGGCGTCGCTGGTCAAGGTGGACGTTTCGCGCCGCATCAAGTCGCCCATGAGCACCGAATTTTCGCCCGTGCGTTCGCAGCTCTTCACCGTCTCGCTGGGCGAGGGGCTGATGATGGAGGACGGCAAGGACCTAGTGCTCGAACCGTTCGACCAGATCTACATCCGCAAGTCGCCGGCATACAACGTGCAGAACCTCATCACGCTCGAAGGCGAGGTGCTCTTCGCCGGCTCCTATGCGCTCGAAAACACGGGCGTGCGCGTGTCGGAGATCATCCGCAAGGCCGGCGGCGTCACCCCGGCGGCCTTCCTTGAGGGCGCCTCGCTGCAACGCCAGCGTTCGGAGGAGGACAAGGAGAAGATGGACGAACTGATGTACATCATGTCGCGTCAGGCTTCGCGCCGCGACTCGGTCGATACGCGCGTGTTCAATCAGACGTACAGCCACTACAACGTGGGCTTCGACCTCAAGGCCGCGCTCGACAAGCCCGGATCGCCCGCGGACATCATCCTCCAGCCGGGCGACATCATCACCATTCCGGAGTACAACGGCACGGTGCAGATCCTGGGCTCGGTGCTCTACCCCAATGCCGTGGCATTCGAGGAGGGCAAGAAACTCAATCAGTATGTGAAGGCTGCGGGCGGATACAGCCAGCTGGCGCGCCGCAACAAGGTCTTCGTGCTCTACATGAACGGTACGGCCGCCACGGGGCGTCATGCCAAGATCGTCCCCGGATGCAAGATCGTCGTGCCGATGAAGTCGCGCGAGGGTGGCGTGTCGCTCAGCGAAATCATGGGCATCACGTCGCAGACCGCATCCATGGCTTCGATCGTCGCTTCGATGGCCACACTATTCAGATAAACGCAAGAACATGAACACGGAAAACAATATTCCGCCGCAGGCGGAGCGCGAAATAGACCTGCTGGAGCTGGCGGGCAGACTGTGGGTCAAACGTAGGTTCATCCTCTGCGTGACGGCGGTATTCATGGTTCTGGGCCTGTTGGCGGGCGTCTTCGGTGCGAAGGAGTACGCGGCATCGTGCCAGATCGTGCCGCAGACCTCGCGGAGCGGCTCCTCGTCGAGCATGGCGCGGCTGGCATCGCTGGCCGGCATCAACATGGGGAACATGACCAGCAACGAACAGGTGCTCTCGCCCCTGGTCTACCCCAACGTGATGGCCAGCGTGGCATTCCAGCGCGAGCTGTTGCAGACTCCGATCAACGTGGCCGGCGAGGCCGGGCCGGTCACGCTGCTGAGCTACCTCTCCGACGAGAAGCACCGCAGGTTCTCGCTCGCGGGCTTCGTACTCAAGTACACGATCGGACTGCCGGGACTGGTCATGCAGGCCATCAAGGGCGAACCCGTGGAGCGCGAGATGCCGCAGAGCGACATCATCGTGCTGAGCCGCGAGGAGCGCCTGGCCATGCGCCGGCTCAACAACATCATCGGCATGGAGGTCGAGGAGAAGAAGGGCTACATCACCATCGTGGCCCGCATGCCCGAGGCGTTCGCCGCTGCGCAGGTGGCCGAAAGCGCACTGACGCTGTTGCAGCGTTACATCACGGAGTTCAAGATCGACAAGGTGAAGCGCAACCTCGATTTCATCCAGGGACGCTACGACGAACTGAAACGCGAATACGAGGATATTCAGATGATCCGCGCGCGCTACCGCGACGCCAACCAGAACACCTCGACGAGCCGCGCACGTACGGAGCTCGAAAAGCTCGACAACCAGTACAATCTGGCGTACGGCATCTTCTCCGAAATGGCGACCCAGCTCGAACAGGCCAAAATACAGGTCAAGGAGACCACGCCCGTGCTGACCGTCATCTCCCCCGTGGCCATGCCCGTGAAACCGAGCAAGCCCCGCAAGATGATGCTGCTCGCCGCTTTCACGTTCCTCGGTCTGGTCGCCGGCAGCGGCTATGTGCTGGTGCGTCCGATGGTCGCGGAGTTCCTGGGCTCGATGCGCGACGAGGAGCGGAAACGCAAAGAAGGAAACGCATGACGAAGCCCCTGCATACGACCGGCGGAGCGCCGCTGCCGCACACGGCGGCGAGGGTCATGGAACTGCTGCGGTGCGGCATGGGGGCCGGTACGCCCGATGCGGCGCTCTTCGCCGGGGCCGACGCGGCGGCATGGCGCGAAGTCGTGGGACTGGCCGCGCGCCAGGGCGTGGCGGCCATTGCCTGCGATGCCCTGAAGTCGCTGCCCGCCGCATGCCGCCCGCCGCGGGAGGTTCTTTTCCGCTGGGCTGCGGATGCGGACCGCACGGAGCGGGACTATGCCCACAAGCGGGAGACACTGGGCGAGCTGGCGGCCTTCTATGCCCGCCACGGCATCCGCACGATGGTGCTCAAAGGCTACGGACTCTCGCTGCACTATCCCGTGCCGGAGCATCGGCCCTGCGGCGACATCGACATCTGGCTCTACGGACGCCAGCCCGAGGCGGACGCCCGGGTGCGCGAGGAGCTGGGGATCGACGTGCGTGCGGATGTGCACCACCACACCGTCTTCACGTTTCGGGGCGTGACGGTGGAGAATCATTTCGATTTCCTGAATCTGTGGGCCCATCGTTCGAACCGCGAACTGGAGCGCCTGCTGTGCCGCTACGCCGCACAGGAGGGCGAGGAGGCGACGGTCGGTGCGGGGCGTGTGGCCCTGCCCTCCCCCGATCTGAATGCGTTGTTCCTGATGCGTCACATGGCCGTGCATTTCGCCGCCGTGGAGATCGGGCTGCGCCACCTCTCCGACTGGGCCGTGTTCCTGGCTGCGGACGGTCGGCGCGTGAATTGGCAGGAGCTGCGCGCCGTATACCGCGAGCACAACATGCTGCGCTTCGCCGATGCCGTCACGGGACTGTGCGTGCGCTACCTGGGGGTGGATCCGGACGTGTGCCCCTACGAGGAGGATCCGGAGCTGCAACGCGTGGTGCTGCGGGAAATCCTGTCGCCCGCCTTTGCGGAGCGTCACCCCGCGGGCGGCGTGCTGAAGCCCATGCTGTTCAAGGTAAGGCGCTGGTGGGCCAACCGCTGGAAACACCGACTGGTGTACAAGGATACGCTGGCGGGCAGTTTCGTGTGGCTCTGCTGGGCACACGTCATACGGCCGAAAACGATGGTTCGCTGACCGGTGCGACGCACCGATGCCGGTGTTCCGACAACAGTCGATCGGGCCTGATATCCTGAAGTCGGACGTCAGGCCCGATCGTTTGTCCGGGACGGGATGGCGGCTTCGTGTCGGCGGACCGTGGCCGAAAGGCCGCGACGCTCGGCGGAACCGGAAGACCGGTGCGGCGTGCGAGCCGCTCTATTGCCGCGTCTCCTTGCGGAATTGCAGGTCCATCTGCATGCCCAGCGCCCCCAGTATCCGGATGAAAAGCGAGAACGACAGGTCCTCCTCCCCTTTCTCGATGCGCGAAATCTTTCCCGTGCGCACCCCCACGCGGCCGGCAAGCTCCTGCTGGGTGATCTTCAGTTCGCGGCGCCGTTCGCGCAGCGTGTCGCCGTAATACCACATCATCGTCCGTTCCTGCGACTCCCGGCGTTCGGAGCCGTCCTGTGTCCTTTCCTGCGGCACCGGACAGATCCGCCGGGCTTTCTGCCGTTCCGCATCCCGTGTCAGGGGACTGTTCGTATTTCCTTTTTCCATATTCGTTTCCGACGGGCGCTTTTGCGCC
>VSOO01000056.1 GCA_009774895.1 Alistipes sp.
GGTCTTATGGCCAAGCCGCAGAAGTCGGGTGTCGAGGGCGGTCAGCAGGTCATCGAGAACCCGATTCTCTCGAACTTCAAGGAGGGTCTTTCGGTGCTGGAGTACTTCATCTCGACGCACGGTGCCCGAAAGGGTCTTGCGGATACCGCACTGAAGACGGCCGATGCCGGTTACCTGACGCGCCGTCTGGTGGACGTGGCGCAGGACGTCATCATCAACGAGGAGGACTGCGGCACGCTGCGCGGTCTGACCGCCACGGCGATCAAACGCAACGACGACGTGGTGCAGACGCTCTACGACCGCATCCTGGGCCGCACGGCGCTCAACGACGTCATCCACCCGCTCACGGGCGAGATCATCTGCCGCGCGGGCGAGGAGATCACGGAGGACATCGCCGAGGCGATCGAGAAGTCGCCGCTCGAATCGGTGGAGATCCGTTCGATGCTCACGTGCGAGTCGCGTCGCGGCGTGTGCGCCAAGTGCTACGGCCGCAACCTGGCCACGGCGCGCATGGTGCAGAAAGGCGAGGTGGTCGGCGTGATCGCCGCGCAGTCGATCGGCGAGCCGGGTACGCAGCTTACCCTGCGTACGTTCCACGTCGGCGGTGTGGCCGGCGGCAGCGCCGTCGAGACCAACGTGGTGTCGAAATATGCGGGCCGTCTCGAAATCGACGAGCTGCGCACGGTGAAGAGCAAGAACGCCGCGGGCGAGCCGGTCGATATCGTGATTTCGCGTCAGTCGGAGTTCCGCATCGTCGATCCGAAGACCGACATCGTGCTCTACACCCACAACCTGCCCTACGGCTCGGTGCTCTTCATGGCCGACGGCGCCGAGGTGCAGAAGGGCGACATGATCTGCGAGTGGGATCCGTACAACGCCGTAATCATCTCGGAGTACGAGGGCCGCGCGGTGTACGAGAACGTCATCGAGGGCGTCACCTACCGCGAGGAGCGCGACGAGCAGACGGGTCTGTCGGAGCGCGTGGTGATCGAGTCGAAGGACAAGACCAAGAACCCCGTCATCAAGATCGTGAACAAGGAGGGCGAGGAGGTCAAGCAGTACAACCTGCCCGTTTCGGCCCACGTCGTGGTGAAGGACAATGCCAAGATCAAGACGGGCGACATCCTGATCAAGATCCCGCGTGCGGTCGGCAAGTCGGGCGGCGATATTACCGGTGGTCTGCCGCGTGTTACGGAGCTGTTCGAGGCCCGCAACCCGTCGAATCCCGCCATCGTGTCGGAGATCGACGGCGAGGTGACGTTCGGCAAGATCAAGCGCGGTAACCGCGAGATCATCATCACCTCGAAGGAGGGCGATACGAAGCGTTATCTGGTGCCCCTGTCGCGTCAGATCATCGTGCAGGAGAACGACTACGTGAAGGCCGGAAGTCCGCTGTCGGACGGTGCCATCACCCCGAGCGACATTCTGAACATCCTCGGTCCCACGAAGGTACAGGAGTACATCGTGAACGAGGTGCAGGAGGTGTACCGCATGCAGGGCGTGAAGATCAACGACAAGCACTTCGAGGTCATCGTGCGTCAGATGATGAACAAGGTGCAGATCCAGGATCCGGGCGACACCCGCTTCTTCGAGGATCAGATCGTCGATAAGTGGGAGTTCATGGACGTGAACGACGAACTGTACGACAAGGTCGTGGTGACCGATGCCGGCGATTCGACGAGCGTGCAGCCGGGCCAGATCATCTCGCTGCGCAAGCTGCGCGACGAGAACTCGGGCCTCAAGCGCCGCGACCAGCGACTGGTGCAGGTGCGCGACATCGTGCCCGCCACCTCGCGTCAGGTGCTCCAGGGTATTACGCGTGCCGCATTGCAGACGTCGAGCTTCATTTCGGCTGCATCGTTCCAAGAGACTACGAAGGTGCTCAACGAGGCCGCCATCCAGGGCAAGGTCGATCCGCTGGAGAACCTGAAGGAGAACGTGATCTGCGGTCACCTGATCCCCGGCGGTACGGGTCTGCGCGATTACGACGACCTGGTGGTCGGCTCGGTCGAGGAGCTGGGCGAACTGCGCGCCGCGAAGTAGGAAGAGGCGCTGCCCTGCGGGCCGGAATCCCGGCGCCGCAGCGCAGCCGCAATAGAACGGATGCTTTTCCGGAACGTTCCGGCCGGGGCATTCGGTGCCGAACCCTCCGGCTCCCGCAAACATGCGGGGGCCGGAGGGTTTTTTGCGTTTCGGCCGGCGGGACCGGCGGTCGCTGGGGCCTTGGATTCCGGCGGCTTTTGTGGTTCCGGCTGTTCTGTTTCTGCTGTTTTTGCGGTCCATGCGGGGCCTTGATTCCGGCGGTCACTGGAGCTTCGGCGGTCCTTGGGGGCTCCGAGCTTCCTCCGATCGCCGCATACCTGCAATTCCTGAGGGCGTGCATTTCTGTGCGTTTCCCGTATCCCTGCGTTCCTCGGGGCTTCGATTCTCTGCATCCCAACCAAGCCTTGCGGTCCCTGCAATTCCTGTGTTTCCGATAACTCTCTTGAGTAGGATTCCGTGCGGAGAGTTCGGGCTGCGGCCCGGGGGATTGGGCGCGGGGCTCCGCGCCGCCGCACGACCGACCTCGTAGAAAGTCGTCCGCAGAGCGCATTGAAACGGAATAATTGTATACCTTTGCAGCCGATTCGTAATACCGCACGGATCATAACCCAAGCGATTAATTTAAAGAGCGGCGGGCATACGGTGCCTACGCCGAAAACAGAACGATGAAAATTCCCCCCCCCTGCCCGATGCCGCAGTAGGCGCCACCGGGTATGCCTTCGCCGGCAGAATGTATGAATTCGACGCCCTCCGGGGCTTTTCCATGGTGCTGGTGGTGATGGGCCACGTCCTGTTGTCCATGAATCTCGGCGGATACGACACTCTTCTCAGCTCCGCCCTATTGACATTCCGCATGCCGCTCTTCTTCTTTGTGAGCGGATTCTTCGCCTACCGTTCCGTCGGCAAATGGACTTCGGAATTCACGCGCTCCATGCTGGTGCGGAAATTTCGTGCACAGGTGATCTGCACGCTGATCTTCTTCGCACTTCTGGCCTACGCGTCCGGCGGCGACCCGCTCGGCTGGGTCGAATCGGGCTTCGGCGGCTATTGGTTTACCGTCGTGCTCTTTCAGATGTTCCTGTGCTATACGCTCCTGTCGCTGCTCGGGCGCAAATGCGGCGAGGGATTCACGATCGCCGGCATGGCTCTGCTTTCCGCCGCAGGGCTCGGGGTGCTCGTGGCGCCCTTTCCGAAGGAGGGCTGGCTGTGGACCCTCCTCTGTTGGGAGAACGTCGCGAAATACTTCCAGTTCTTCACGCTCGGAATCGTGTGCCGCAAATACGAGGCGGCATTCTGCCGCGCGTGCTCGTCCGACAGGATGAAAACGCTGGCGATCGTCGCGTATGTGGCGTGCATGTGTTTGTGGTACAGCGATTCTTTTCGCGCCTGGAACGGAGTGGCATACCGAATGGTGCACGACGTGGCGGCAAGGTATGCGGGACTCGGCATGGTCGTGACGCTCTTTTACTCCGCCCGGGGGTATTTCCGGCGCAACGGCGTCGCGGCCCGGGGGCTGGGGCTGGTCGGCCGGCGCACGCTGGACATCTACATGCTTCATTACTTCCTTATCCCGCCGCTTGCGTTCCTCGGCGGACTCCTGGCGCCCGAGGGGATGCTGCTGCTGCAACTGCTCGCGGCGCTGGCGCTCTCGCTTTGCATCGTCGCCGTGTGCCTGTTGCTGAGCGGCATTCTGCGGTCGAGCGACTTTCTGTCGGTCTGGCTTTTCGGCATGCGTCCGGCGGCGCGCAAGACTTCCGCTGCCTGCGACCGGAACCCGCTTGTCGAATAAACTCTCCTGCGGACGAAAAAAACGCGCCCCGTGAGTATATCACGGGGCGCGTTGCATGACCGGCACGACGGTCCCGCAGCGGGGCCGCAGGTGCCGGAGCGCGCTACTTCAGCCGCAGGAACGAGTAGCCGTAGCGTTCGGCCGCGGCGCGTTCGAGCTCTTCGCGGAACTGCGGGTGCGCGATCCCGATCAGCGCACGGGCCCGCTGCGCGAGGTTCTTGCCCCGGAGGTCGGCCACGCCGTACTCCGTGACTACGTGCTGGATCATGTGGCGGGTCGTCACCACGCCGGCGCCGGACGCCAGCACGGGGTTGATCTTCGACTGGCCCTTCTCGGTCATCGACGGGATGGCGATGAAGGTCTTGCCGCCCTCGGAGAGGGCGCCGCCGTACATGAAGTCGTGCTGTCCGCCCACGCCCGAAATGATGCGCGTGCCGACCGAGTCGGCGCAGATCTGTCCCGTGAGATCGACTTCGACCGCCGAATTGATCGCCATCACCTTGGGATTCTGACGGATGCGGAAGGGGTCGTTCGTCCAGGCCACGTCGCGCATTTCGAGGTCCTCGCAGTAGTCCATGTAGTCGTAGAGCCGCTTCGAGCCGAGGGCCAGCGACGCCACGTTCTTGTGGGGCAGGACTTTCTTCTGCGAGTTGTCGATGATGCCGCGCTCGATCAGGGGCACCACGCCGTCGGTCATGGCCTCGGTGTGCAGTCCGAGGTGCTTGTGGTTCGTGAGCGCCGCGAGCACGGCGTTCGGAATGCCGCCCACGCCGATCTGGAGCGTTGCGCCGTCGGGAATGAGCTCGGCGATGTGGCGGCCGATGCGGCTCTCGATCTCGTTGGGCACGCAGGTCGGCAGCTCGACCAGCGGTTCGTCCACTTCGACGGCGGCGTCGATCTTCGAGATGTGGATCAGCGCGTCGCCGTACGAGAAGGGCATGGCGGCATTGACCTGCGCGATAACGGTCTTGGCGCACTCCACGGCCGGCACGGCCAGGTCGGCCGAGACGCCGTAGGAGCAGTAGCCGTCGGCATTGGGCCGCGAGACGTTGAGGATCGCCACGTCCACGGGCAGCAGCCCGCTGCGGAAGAGCCCCGGGATTTCGCCCAGGAACGCCGGGATGGTCTGGCCGTAGCCCTGTGCGAGCCAGCGGCGGATGTTGTTGGCCACGAAGAGGCTGTTCACGAGGAACGTATCCTTGAATTCGGGCTTGCAGTAGGGGGCGTCGCCCCGGCCTACGGCGAATGCCGAGTAGAGCGTGACGTCGGTGAGCTCCGCCGCGCGGTCGGTCATCGCCTGCACGAGCACCTCGGGAATCGAGGTGCTGCCCTGGATGTAAACGTGGTCGTGCGGGCGGATCAGTTTCACGGCCTCGGCCGCTGTGGTGTAGTTTGCCATGGTCAGTCTTTGTGGTTTTGTGCGAAGAGCGCCAGACGCTCGTCGAGCATGTCGAACTGTTCGGGTCGGTTCATCTGCGAGATGCAGACGCGGATGCCCTCCTGGTGGCTGCCGGTGGAGGTGAGCGAGATGGCGCAGATGCCGTAGAGCAGCAGCTCGCGCAGCAGCTCGGCGCTGGTCATGCCGCGGCGGCCGATCGTGTAGAAGAAGCCGTCGCTGACGTGCTCGTCGCGGTCCTTGTCATAGACGATGTGGAAGCCGTGGCGCAGGAAGATCTCCTTGCTGCGCGCCGCGCGCCGCGCATACTCCGAGGCGTGGCCCACGAAGTCGAGGCGTCCCTCGGCCGCGGCGTCGAACATCGCGGCCAGGGCGCACTGCGCCGAATGGCTCGTGCCCGACGAGGCGCCGTAGAGGATGCCCAGCACGTAGGCGTCGCCCAGGCGCCCGATGTTGTAGCGCTCGCGCAGCGCCGGATAGGTGCGGCCGTAGAGCTTGTCCGAAATGGCGGCCACGGCGATGCGCTGTCCGGCGTAGCTGAAGATCTTCGAGGCCGAGAGCATCAGGATGTAGTTGTCGGTGTAGCGTGCCACGGTGGCCTGGAACGGGGCCTCGCCCGGGCGGCCGAGCGGCTTGCGGAAGTCCATGCACAGGTAGGCCAGGTCCTCGATCACCACCGTGTCGTACTGCGTGGCTAGGCGGCCGATGGTCGCCAGCTCCTCCTCCGTGAGGCAGATCCACGCCGGATTGTTGGGGTTCGAGTAGACGATGGCCGCGATGTTGCCCTCGCGCAGGTAGCTTTCGAGCTTGGCGCCCAGGCGGTCGTCGCGGTATTCGTAGATGTCGAACGAGGCGCTCTTGATGCCGAGGATGTTGGTCTGGCTGCGCTGCACGGGGAAGCCGGGGTCGATGAAGAGGATGGTGTCGCGCCGCTTGTCGAGCTGCGAGCAGAGCAGGAACGTGGTGAAGCTGCCCTGCATCGAGCCCACGGTGGGGATGCAGCCCGCGGGGGCCAGTTCGATGTCGAGGTAGGCGCGGATGAACTTCGAGGCGGCCTCCTTCAGGGCCGGAATGCCCTGCATCGGGGGGTATATCGAGGCCACGCCCCGCTGCAACGCGGCGCATTCGGCCTCGACGCCGACCTGCTCGGGCGCGAGGCCCGGGATGCCCATTTCGAGGTGGAGGAACTCCGCACCCGAGCGCTGCTCCATGCGGCGTGCGATGTCGCCCGACTGGCGGATGGTCGCCTGTGCGATGTCGGCGATGTCCATCTCCCGAAGAATGTCGTTCAGGAGCGAGGTTTCGATCGGCATCTTCATCGCTGCATGCTTTTGCGTGCGTACTCGTATCCTGCGCGGAACGCCGCGAGGTTGCTCTCGACCACGGCGTCGCCCTTGCGTGCGAAGATGTCGCGGATGCCCTGTTCGAGCTTGGCGGCTTCGAGGTCGAGCAGCGGCGCCGCGGCGCCCAGCAGGACGATGTTGGCCGCGCGGGGCGATGCCGCCTCCTTGGCTATGGTGTCCACGTCGATGGCGATCACGCGGGGCAGCGACCGCAGCGCGCGGTCGAGGGCCTCGGCCTCGGGGTAGTTGCCTATGTTCACGAAGGGCGTGGTGTTCGTCACGATCCAGCCCTCGGTCGAGAGCCACGGCAGGTAGCGCAGGGCCTCCATGGGTTCGAGCGAGAGGATGATGTCCGCACAGCCGCGCGGTATGAGGTCCGAGGCGATGGGGGCCGACGACAGACGCAGGTTCGACTGCACGTCGCCGCCGCGCTGGCTCATGCCGTGGACTTCGGCCTGTTTGATGTGGAGTCCCTCGTTGAGGGCGGCTTTGCCGATGACGGTGGCGATCGAGAGGATGCCTTGTCCTCCGACGCCCGAAAGTATGATGTCGCGTTTCATGAAACTGCTCTTATTTTTTTGCGTTATGGCGTTTTGCGGTCTGGATGCACTCGCGGCGCGGGATGATGACCGACACGCCGGGGTATTCGAGCTCTTCGCGGAGGATGGCCCGCATCTCGTCGTGGTTCTTGGGCAGGGGCACTACCGTGCGGATGTGCCCGGGCTCCACGCCCAGGCCTTCGCAGATGCGTTCGAGGCGGCCGGTGCCGGCCGAGTCCTGGCCGCCGGTCATGCCCGTGGTGAGGTTGTCGGAGATGACCACCGTGATGTGCGCCTTGGCGTTCACGGCGTCCAGCAGTCCCGTCATGCCCGAGTGGGTGAAGGTCGAGTCGCCGATCACGGCCACGGCCGGGTGCTGGCCCGCGTCGGCGGCGCCTTTGGCCATGGTGATCGAGGCGCCCATGTCGAGCACCGTGTCGAGCGCATGGAAGGGTGCGAGCCACCCCAGCGTGTAGCAGCCGATGTCGCCGAATACCTTGGCGTCGGGGTACTCGCGCACGACCTCGGTCAGCACGGTGTACATGTCGCGGTGGCCGCAGCCCTGGCAGAGGGCGGGCGGACGCGGCACGGTCACCTCGCTGGCGGCGTGCGCTTCGTGGCGGGGCAGCCCGAGCGCCTCGCGCACGCTGTCGGGCGTCAGCTCGCCCGTGCGGGGCAGTTCGCCCGTGAGGCGGCCCTTGACCGCTACGGGCGTGGGCAGCACGCCGCGCACCATTTCTTCCACCACGGGCTGGCCCTCCTCGATCACCAGGATCGAGCCGCACTCTTCGGCCATGCGGCGCACGAGGGCCTTGGGCAGCGGATACTGCGAGATCTTCAGCACGGGGTGGGGGCATCCGTCGGGATAGTTCTCCATGAGGTAGTTGTAGGCGATGCCGCAGGCGATGATGCCCGTCGTGCGGTCCGGACCGTCGGTGTAGCCGTTGTAGCGGCTCGTCTCGGCTTCGGCCTCGAAACGCTTGTGGTCCTCGACCAGCACGTCGTAGCGTGCGCGCGACGAGGCGGGCATCAGCACCCACTGACGCTTGTTCTCGGGGCTGCGGCGCTCGTTCTGCGCGCGGCGCTCACCCAGCGTGACCACGGCGCGCGAGTGGGCCATGCGGGTGGTCAGGCGCATCAGCACCGGTATGCGGTAGCGCTCCGAAAGGTCGAAGGCGTCGGCGGCCATGTCGTAGGCCTCCTGCTGCGACGAGGGTTCGAACACGGGCACGAGGGCGAATTTGCCGTAGAAACGCGAGTCCTGCTCGTTCTGCGACGAGTGCATCGACGGGTCGTCGGCAGCCCCGACGCTCATGCCGCCGTTGGCGCCCGTCATGGCCGAATTGACGAAGGCGTCGGCCGCCACGTTCAGGCCCACGTGCTTCATGCAGACCATCGAGCGCTTGCCCGCGAACGACATGCCGAGTGCGGCCTCCACGGCCGTCTTTTCGTTGGTGGACCAGGCGCTGTGGATGCCGCGCTCGGCGGTCAGCGGATGGCCCTGGATGTACTCCGTGATTTCGGTCGCCGGCGTGCCCGGATAGGCATAGCCGCCCGACAGACCGGCGTCG
>VSOO01000057.1 GCA_009774895.1 Alistipes sp.
GTCGGAGGCGACGGGGGGGGGGTATGGTGACTGACTGCCGGTTCGAAGACGGTGCTCTGTGCCGGATTGCTGTCGGGTGTTGCGGTGCCGGACGGATTCCGTGCTGCCGGGTGTATTGCGGGCCGCACGGCTTGACGGTTATCGCTGTCGGGTGGTTTGGCGGGTGTTGTGGGGATGTCGGGGATGTTGTGGTACCGGAGGTTGTGGGCGTTTTCGGGCGGCATCGAGGACAATGCCCCTCGGACCGGAGCGTGGTTTTCCAGGCGGCCGGGTATATGGTGAGGAGCCGCTCGTTCCGTGCGGTATGATTGCGACACAGCCGAATCCTCGTACATAGGATTCGGCTGCGGTCATATTAGAGGTTGGACGTTCTTTTACAAATCCTGTCCGTTCGCCTCGTTGTATCCGTTGTCATAGAATATTATAAGTTGATATGCGTCGTAAGCATGATTGTTCTTCGATATCATGAACCAGATGAGTTTATTGATGTCTGCCGTTTCTGCATTTTCGGTTTTCTGACAATAAGCGGCTTCGTATCGTTTGTTATTGACCAGCATTTGATAGGAAATATCTTCGTCGTCGGGTATGGTGCAGCCTTGTAAAGATATATACCTGGGGTTGTTTTCGAACTGTTCGCAAAGCCGATTGAATTTTATTTGAATATTCCGCTCATCGGATGGAATGGCATCGCCCACTGCAATGCGCCAAACTTTGTTGTTGTTCGTTGCGACAGAGACATAGACATTGCTGCCGTTGAATTCGCCTTCCAGGATTTCGTTGTTGTATGGGGAGTTGCGAAAGCCTTTCGCCTTGAGCTGGCGGATGATTTCGGATTTGGTTCCATCGACCGGAATTCCGAGAAACTTGGTGACGTCGGTCTGCGCCTGCGTCGTGAGGGAGAGTACGAGCAGCAGGGTTGTCGCGAATAACTTTTTCATATTTATAGTAGTTTAGTAAGTACTTGTGCGAAAATTCAGTGGCAATTGGTAATACTCCGAACCATTTGACTGTGTTGTGCGACGATTTGCGGATTCGCGCCGTTCATGACCGCCTCGCGCAGCAATCGGATCGCTTCACCTTCGTTCATGCAGGCAGCATCGGCCTTGCGTCGCAGGATACGGTCCATTACCTCCGGGAGTACACCGGGTTTGATAACGAAGGTGTTGTCGGGTATGCAGGAAATATCCCGAAAAACACAATTCCCGTAAAATACGATGACGGAGTACACGGGAAAGTTGGCACCGGTGCAATGCCTCAAGCAGTGTCGAATGCTCGCTATATGGGTTTCGTTCTGTTTGATCGGGTTGTAGAATCTGTGTTTCACCTTTCCGTAGGCCAATACTTGGCACCAATGCGATTGATAGCCTTTACCGAAAAGCCAGCCGCTGTACTCCTTGACCTCGAACAGGATGATTCCGGCTTTTGTCACCGTGGCGACATCTATTTGCGAATAATTGCCGCTCTGCCTTCTTACATACAAATCGTGAAAAACAGCCTGAGACGGTATGCCTCGTTTGAGCAGCTTTACGACCAAATGCCGCTCGGATCGGGTGCCGCGGTCGGGCGAGGTGACGGTCCTGAGTAGTCTGCGATCCTTATAGCTGTTCCACAACGGAACAGCTATAAGGCAGAGACTGAATATTATGGCAACTACAGCAATCAAAACTTATAAACTAAGTCTGTCGATCAGCAGCTCCTTGATCTTGCGGAAGATGTCCGTGTTCTGCATCGTGCCGCGGAAGTGTTCCGAGCCCGTGCCGTAGGCGTAGAGCACGACCGGAATACCCGAGTGGCTCGTGGTGCTGTAACGGAAGTCGATGCCGCTCTCGGTGGCCGTGAAGTCGCGGTCGTTCGAGACCATCGTGAGGCCGCCCGTCTCGTGGTCGGCGACCACCACCACGAGCGTGCCCGGATGGGTGTCGGCGAAGTCGAACGCCGTGTGCACGGCCCGGTCGAAGTCGCGCATTTCGGCGAGCATCACCTCGGTGTCGTTGTTGTGGCAGGCGATGTCGATCTGCGAACCCTCGATCATGGCGAAGAATCCCGCTTCACGGCGCGACAGCAGGTCGAGGGTGTGGGCTGTGGCGGCTGCGAGGTACTCCTCGCCGCGCTTGTCGGCCGTGGGCATGTACTCGGGTGCGAAGAGCCCCAGCAGCGGCAGCTCGTCCGCGGCGCAGAACTCCTCGGGCGTCTCGGCGAAGCGGTAACCCTTGGCCCGCAGCTCTTCTACGATGTTGCGGCCGTCGAGCGACGCCTCGAAATAGGCGCGGCCGCCGCCGGCCAGGATGTCGATGCCCGCATCGGCGTAGGCGGCCGTAATCTCGTCGCTGGTGTAGCGTTCGAGCGTGTGGGCCGCGAAACCCGAGGGTGTGGCGTCGGCCAGGTGCGACGTGACCACGAGGGCCGTGGAGAGCCCGGCGGCTTCGGCCAGCTCGGTGAGGTTCGCGGGGCGCGAGCCGTCGGGCGCGATGCCGATGCGGCCGTTTTCGGTCTTGCAGCCCGTGCCCATGGCTGTGGCTGCTGCTGCCGAGTCGGTCACGCGGTTGTTCGCCGAGTAGGTTTTCACCAGGGCGATGTGCTGTGCGCGGTCGAACGAGAGGGGCGCATAGCCGCTGTCGATCATCAGGGCGCCGGTCTGTGCCAGGCCCATGCCGTCGCCGATCATGAGGATCACGTTGCGCACTTCGGTTTCGGTCTGCGGCTCGTGCGCCGCGGCGGCTGCCGGCGCAAAGGCTGCGGCGGCCAGCAAGAGGTGGAGGAGGATTCTTTTCATAGGTTCGGATGGTTTTGAGCGGTTGCGGCGGGCTGCGGGGCAGCCCTGCGGACAAAGATAGGCATTCTTTTCCGAAGTAGGCACTCCGCAGCGGTCGTTTTATCGCATCGCGGGTTATGAAATCCGGGATTTATTTCGCATTTTTGTATGCGATAAACCGCTTTGAATATGAGAAGAAACCTTACTGTGCTCCTCGCGGCGCTCCTGAGCGCCGCCGCAGCCTTGGCGCAACCCGCTGCTGCGTGGGAGGATCCGTGCATCAATGCCGCGGGGCGGCTCGCGCCGCGGGCCACCTCCTATTCCTTTGCCTCGGCGGAGGATGCGCTCACGGGCGACCGCACGCGGGCGCGCTTCCGCTCGCTCGACGGGGAGTGGCGCTTCCGCTTCGCGGAGGATGCCGCGGCCGCGTCGGACAATTTCGTGTGGTCGGACTGCGACGTGTCCGACTGGGATACGATCGACGTACCCTCGTGCTGGGAGATGCGCGGATACGGCTATCCGATCTATACCAACGTCGATTATCCTTTTCCCAATACGCCCCCCGCAATCCGGCGCGACAATCCCGCGGGTTGCTACGTGCGGCGGTTCGAGGTGCCCCGTGCGTGGGAGGGCCAGCGCATCGTGCTCCACTTCGGCGGCGTCTACTCGGCGTGCTCCGTCTTCCTGAACGACCGTGCGGTCGGCTACTTCGAGGACAGCGCCCTGCCTTCGGAGTTCGACATCACGGACCTGGTGCGCGAGGGCGACAATCGCCTGGCGGTGAAGGTCCTCAAGTGGTGCGACGGCAGCTATCTGGAGGATGCGGACCACTGGCGCATGGCCGGCATCTACCGCGAGGTCTACCTCGCGGCCCGTCCGCAGGTCGCCGTGGGCGACTTCGGGGTGCGGACCCTGCTCGTCGGGGAGGGCGATGCGCTGTTGCAGATCCGCCCCGAAATCGACCTGTGCGGCGAGGCGGCCGATTACGGCGACCATACCCTGCGTGCGGAGCTCTTCGATGCGGACGGAGCGCCCGTGGTGCTCGACGAGCCGCTGGAGCGCCGCGTCGCCGAGCTGCTCGACGAGGGCTGGCCGCAGTCGGACACGCCCTGGTACGGGGTCTTCGAGGCGCGTGTGCGGTCGCCCAGGCTGTGGAGCGCCGAGACGCCCTACCTCTATACGCTGGTGCTGACCCTGCGCGACGGCGGCGGCCGCACGGTCGAGGCGCGCAGCTGCCGCGTCGGTTTCCGCGACGTGCGGACCGAGGGCGGACGGCTTCTGGTGAACGGCCGTGCGGTGAAGCTCATGGGCGTCAATCGCCACGACCACAGCGACCGCAACGGCAAGAGCGTGACGCGCGAAGAGATGCGGCAGGATGTCATGCTGATGAAACAGCTGGGCATCAATACGGTGCGTACGTCGCACTATCCCAACGACCCCTATTTCTACGACCTGTGCGACAGCTGCGGCCTCTACGTGATCGACGAAGCGAACATCGAGACGCACCATGCGGGCGGGTACCTCGCGAACCGGCCGCTGTGGGCCGGCTCCTTTCTGGAGCGCGTGTCGCGCATGGCGGTCCGCGACCGCAACCATCCGTCGGTTATCTTCTGGTCGCTCGGCAACGAGTCGGGCTGCGGCCCGGCGCATGCCGCGGCTGCGGGGTGGCTGCACGAGTACGATCCCACGCGCCCCGTGCACTACGAGGGTGCGCAGGGCAATGCGGCACGCAGCGGCTATGTGCCGCGCCGCAGCTTCGCTTGGCGCACGGCCGCGGACGATCCCGAGGCCGTGGCGATGACCGAGTTCGCCAACCCCGACGACCGCGACTTCGTGGACGTCGTGAGCCGCATGTATACGCCCGCCGCGATGCTGGAGGCGATGGCGGAGAACCCCCGCATCGGGCGTCCGATCTTCCTGTGCGAATACGCCCACGCCATGGGCAACTCCGTGGGCGGCCTGGGCGACTACTGGCGCATCATCCGCCGCCATCCGAACCTCCTCGGCGGCTGCATCTGGGACTGGATCGACCAGGGCCTGGTGCGGCGCCGCAACGGCGGCGAGCACTGGGCCTACGGCGGCGACTTCGGGAGCCGCGAGAACCACGACGCCAACTTCTGCATCAACGGCATCGTCCATCCCGACCGGTCGCTGAAGCCCGCGGCGGCCGAGGTGAAATACGTCTTCCAGCCGCTCGAAATCCGCCGCACGGAGGCCGACGGGCTGGAGTTCGAGCTGCTGAACCGCAATGTCTTCCTCACCACGGCGGAGTACGACTTCGCGTGGCGCGTGACGACGAGCACGGGAGCCGTGGCGGCGCACGGCACCATCGACGTGCCGGAGACGCAGCCCGGGGCCTCGGTGCGGTTCCGCATCGACGGCTGCCGCATCGTGCCGCAGCCCGGCACGACCTGCTGGCTCGACATCGTATACCGGCTCGGGGAGGACCGCATCCATGCGCCGCGCGGCCACGAGGCGGGCCGCTATCAGTTCGTGCTCGCCGAGGGCGTCGAGGCGCGTCCGCTGCCGCTCCGCAAGGGCCGCACGGAGCGCACCGGCGAGGGCATCGTGATGACCTCGCAGGGCGTGCGCGCCCTGATCGACCCGCAGACGGGTTACCTGTGCGGGTACGCCGTGCGCGGCCGCGAGCTGATGCGCACGCCGCTGGAACCCGACTTCTGGCGTGCCGAGACCGACAACGACAGCCGCGGCTGGGGTGTGGGCGAACGTCTGGGCGTGTGGCGCGATGCCGCGCAGCGGCTCGCGACGCGCAGCATCGAGGTCGCCGACGACGGCGTGACGGTCGTGCGCACGCTGGGCGACAGCGTGGTCCTCACGCTCCGCTATGCGTGGGAGGCTGCGGGTCTCGGCGTGTCGTACGACGTGCGCATCGGCGAGGCGATGCCCGAGCCGCTGCGCGTGGGACTCCGGGCGCAGTGGAGCGGAGCGCTCGACCGTGCGGGGTACTGCGGCCGCGGGCCGGGCGAGAATTATGCCGACCGCAAGGAGGGGGCTTTCTTCGGGGTCTACGAGCTGCCCGCGGCGGACTTCGGATTCGAATACGTCGTGCCGCAGGAGAACGGCAACCGCTGCGACGTGCGCTACCTCTATCTGGGCGGCGCGAAGGGCGGCGGCGTGGCTTTCATCGGCCGCGGTCCGCTGGGCGTGTCGGTGCACGACGCCACGCGCGAGGCACTGGCGGCAGCGCTCCACACCGACGAGGTGCAGCGCCTCGACGGGGCGTTCGAAGTGCGTGTCGATTGCGCCCAGGCCGGGGTCGGCGGCACCAACTCCTGGGATCTGAGGGCGCGGCCCACGGACGAATACCGCCTGCTGGAGAAGCGCTACGCCTACGGCTTCGTGCTCTGTCCGGCGGCGTCGCTGCGCGAGGCGGGTGCGCTGTCGCGCGGCGTGGAGTACGGGGCGGAGTAGCCCGGTTTCGGGCATGCGGCTTCGCCGGAGCCGGATCCGGCGCCTTTTCGCACGGACCCGTACCGCGTGCTGCTGCGTGCGGCATCTTTTCTTTCGGGTCGGCCCGTGTGCTGCGAACGTGCGGCGCCTTATCGTTCGGGCTCAGCGTGCATGCGGGAGAGACCGCTGCCGCGCTGCCGGACGGAATTTGCGGAAACAAGCGGCGGGAGACCTTACCGGGTCTCCCGCTCTGCGTCGTAGAGGCGGTCGAAAGCCGTGCGCAGCGTGCCCGGATCGCCCAGCAGGCGGCGCAGGGCATCGAGGCGCCGCAGGTTGTCCGTGTCGTCGGGCGGCAGACGGAGGTAGCCGCCCGCGGCGTATTTTTCGAGGAGATGGTCGCGGAAGCGGCGGAAGTGCGCCTCGCGGTCGAGTGCGGGGCAGTGCGCCAGGCCGTACTGCACCGTGCGGCGGAATACGGTGTCGGGGTCGATCAGCCGGTCGGCTGCGGCCACGATCCGTCCGTAGAGGTTGCGGGGCGGCCGTGCGGCCGAAGCGCGGTGGTCCTCCACGGCTTCGCGCATGAGCGCGATGGCCGCGGGCGGGAAGAAGCGGCGCAGCACCGGGTCGGCGGCGAGGATTTCGCCCGAGACCAGGTGGTGGCGTTCGCGTCCCGCGATGAGGCCCGTGTCGTGGTAGGCCGCGACGACGTAGGCCGTGCGCTCGTCGGCGCCCCGCGCCCGGGCCAGTGCGAGGCTGCGCTCGATGACGCTCCGCACGTGTGCGATGTCGTGCGCCTTGTCGAAATGCGCATAGCGGGGGATGATCTCCGATTCTATGTAGTCTTCCAGTGCGGGGTCTGTCATGGCGATAACGTATCAGCAGGTTCCGATGCCCGGTGTGCGCAGTCTCCGCCGGGGGATGTCGCCGGAGGCGGGCTTGTGCGCATGTGCCGCACGCCTCCGGCGCATGGCCGCGCCCGCCGGGCGCGGCGCGGTAGTGGTGCGTTTCCGCAGTGCGCCGCCTGTTGCTCGCTCTGCGGGCGAAATGGGACTTACGTTCGCGGGGTGTAGTCGCGGGCCAGGCCTCCCTCGCCCGTTTCGCGGTAGAGACTCGGCAGGTCGTGGCCCGTCTGCTTCATCACCTCCACCACGCGGTCGTAGCTCACCATGTGCGAGCCGTCGGAGAGCGTGGCGTAGATGTTGGCGTCGAGCGCCCGGGCGGCGGCTACGGCGTTGCGTTCGATGCAGGGCACCTGCACCAGGCCGCACACGGGGTCGCACGTGAGGCCCAGGTGGTGTTCGAGCGCCATTTCCGCCGCATACTCGATCTGCGAAGGGGTGCCTCCGAAGAGCTGGCATGCTGCGGCCGCAGCCATGGCGCAGGCCACGCCCACCTCGCCCTGGCAGCCCACCTCGGCGCCCGAGATGGACGAATTGGTCTTGGCCACGTTGCCGAACAGTCCCGCCGTGGCCAGGGCCCGCAGGATGCGGATGCGCAGGAAATCGCGCGAGGTGGCCAGGTGGTAGAGCACGGCCGGCACCACGCCGCTCGATCCGCACGTGGGGGCCGTCACGACCGTGCCGCCCGAGGCATTCTCCTCGGCCGTGGCGAGGGCGTAGGCATAGATGCGCGCCCGCGAGCGGAGCGAGTCGTTGTAACTCTGCGACTTGACCATGTAGGTGCTGGCCTTGCGCGCGACCTTCAGGCCGCCGGGCAGCACGCCGTCGTTGTTCAGTCCCCGCCGGACCGTGTCGCACATCGAGGTCCAGATCGTGTCGAGGTAGTCCCAGATTTCGGGTCCTTCGCAGTCGTTCACGTATTCCCAGTAGGTTTTGCCCTCGCGGTAGCACCAATCCTTGATTTCGGCGATGGTGGTCATGCCGTAGACCCGTTCCGGGCGGGCGATGCCCGTGCGTTCGTCGGCCAGCGCTCCGCCGCCTACGCTGTACACGGTCCATCGGTCGATCGTCTCGCCCTGCTTCAGCCCTTCGAACAGCATGCCGTTGGGGTGGAACGGCAGCGTAATGTCGGGGCGCCACACGATTTCGGTCGGGGCCAGGGGCGCGAGCACCGCGAGGATGGCCGCGTCGGTGAGGTGTCCCTTGCCCGTTGCGGCGAGCGAGCCGTAGAGCGTCACGCGGTAGGCGTCGGGCAGCGTGGGGTGCGACGCGAAGAGTTCGGCGGCTTTCTTGGGTCCCATCGTGTGGCTGCTCGACGGTCCCGAGCCTATCTTGTAGAGTTCTTTGAGCGATTCCATGCGGTATGCGGTGTTTGCGGTATGCGGTCGGTTTCCGGGCATTTTCTGTGCCGGATCAGCGGTTGCGGCGGCGCTGCTGCTGCGGCAGTTCGCCCCGGGCGCGTGCGGGCGAGATGATGCGGTAGCCGATCGAGAGTCCGATCTTGTTGGGATACCACTCCGACGATCCGTTGAAGTGGTCGGGGA
>VSOO01000058.1 GCA_009774895.1 Alistipes sp.
CTCCTGCGCACGATCCTGGCCATGAAACGCCGGGGCGAGCTGCCCGAGGATTCGGTGATCGCCATCGCCCGCCGCTTCCGGCAGGGGTGACGCTCCGCGGGGTGCCGGATGCGGGGGGTGCCGGGTATTGGGTGCCGGGCGGCCGGAGAGGTGCCGGTGCGCCGCCGGGGGTGCGAATTTGCGCGCGGCGGTAAAAAAAACGGTCATCCCCGGTCGGTGATATGGGCCGTTTGGAAAAAAATGATTACTTTTGCGAGCAACAATAATCCACGTTCATTATGTCATTTATCAATGAAAGGGTACAGCCCGAAGGACTTACGTTCGACGATGTGCTGCTCGTGCCCGCCTTTTCGGAAGTGTTGCCGCGGGAGGTCTCCCTGGAGACCCGTTTCTCGCGTAATATCAAGCTCAATATTCCCATCGTCTCGGCGGCGATGGACACCGTGACGGAGGCCCCGCTGGCCATCGCGCTGGCGCGCGAGGGGGGCATCGGCGTCATCCACAAAAACATGTCGATCGCCGAGCAGGCCGCGCAGGTGCGCCGCGTGAAGCGCGCCGAGAACGGCATGATCTACGATCCGATCACCATCACCAAGGATCACACCGTGGGCGACGCCCTCGCCCTGATGCAGGAGAACATGATCGGCGGCATTCCGGTGGTGGACGCCGGGGGCAGGCTGATCGGCATCGTCACCAACCGCGACCTGCGGTTCCAGCGCGACATGGAGCGCCGCATCGACGACGTGATGACGCGCGACGGGCTGGTCACCACCCACAGCTCGCAGCTTGAGCACGCCGCCGAGGTGCTGCTCAACAACAAGATCGAGAAACTCCCCGTCGTGGACAACGACGGCCGCCTGGTGGGACTCATCACCTACAAGGACATAACCAAGGTGCAGGACCATCCGAACGCCTGCAAGGACGCCAAGGGCCGCCTGCGCGTGGCCGCGGGCGTGGGCATCACGCCCGACGTGATGGACCGCGTGAAGGCGCTGGTCGATGAGGACGTGGATGCCGTGGTGCTCGACTCGGCGCACGGCCATTCGGCCAACATCGCGCGCACGCTGCGCCGCATCAAGGAGGCCTATCCCGGGCTGGACGTGGTGGCGGGCAACATCGCCACGGCCGCAGCCGCGAAGTTCCTCATCGAGGCGGGAGCCGACGGCGTGAAGGTGGGCATCGGCCCCGGCTCGATCTGCACCACGCGCATCATCGCCGGCGTGGGCGTGCCCCAGCTCTCGGCCATCTACGACGCGGCGACCGTAGCCCGCGCGGCCGGCGTGCCGGTGATCGCCGACGGCGGTCTGCGCTACTCGGGCGACCTGGTGAAGGCCCTGGCCGCGGGCGGCGACTCGGTGATGATCGGTTCGATGTTCGCCGGCACGGAGGAGGCCCCGGGCGAGACGATCATCTACAACGGCCGCAAGTTCAAGTCGTACCGCGGCATGGGTTCGATCGACGCCATGAAGGCCGGATCGGCCGACCGCTACTTCCAGAAGGGCTGCGAGGGCAACATCAACAAGCTCGTTCCCGAGGGCATCGTGGCCCGCGTGCCGTACAAGGGCACGTTGAGCGAGACGGTTTACCAGCTCGTGGGCGGCATCCGCTCGGGCATGGGATACTGCGGCGCCGCGGACATCGCCGCGTTGCAGCATGCGCAGTTCATCCGCATCACGGCGTCGGGCATGAACGAGAGCCATCCGCACGACGTGGCCATCACGCGCGAGGCGCCCAACTATTCGAGCGAACGATGAGCGGGCGCAAGGTGCGGAGCTACGAGTGGTGGATTCTGGGCGCTGTGGGCGTCCTGTTCCTCGCGTGGTTCGCGACCGGAATCGCCTGGCTGCGCTACGTGACGCTGGCCGGCTGCATGCTCTATTTCGTGTTGCGCCTGGCGCTGCCGGGGCGGAAAGGAGAGGGGCATGGCGTGTGAGATCGCGGCCTGCGGCCTGGTGTGCGACAACTGCGCGCGCCGCCGCAAGGGCAAGTGCCCCGGGTGCCGGCAGTACGAGAAAGCCGCATGGTGCGGCGTGCGGCGCTGCTGCATCGAGCACGGCTGGCGCAGCTGCGCCGAGTGCACGCGGATGCCGCTGGAGCGCTGCCGCGACTTCAACAGCTTCATGAGCAAGGTCTTCGCGCTGCTGTTCCGCTCGGACCGCCGCGGATGCATCGAACGCATCCGCCGGGTGGGTTACGAGGCATACGGAGCCGAAATGATGCGGTCGGGGCGCATGAACCGGCCGGTTGGAAAAGACAACAACGTACGATAGATATGGAAAAAATTCTTATTCTCGACTTCGGATCGCAGTTCACGCAGCTCATCGCGCGGCGTGTGCGCGAGCTGAACGTCTATTGCGAGATTCACCCCTACAACCGGTGTCCGGAGCCCGATGCGTCGGTGCGGGGCGTGATTCTCTCGGGCAGCCCCTGCTCGGTACGCGACGCCCAGGCCCCGGTGCCCGACCTCACGCGCATCAAGGGCCGGCTGCCGCTGCTGGGCGTCTGCTACGGCGCGCAGTATCTGGCTGCGGCCTACGGCGGCGAGGTGAAGGCCGCGCCGAGCCGCGAATACGGCCGCGCGATGCTCACGGTGGGCGACGCGTCGGATCCGCTCATGGCGGGGCTGCCGCAGACCACGCAGGTGTGGATGTCGCACGGCGACACGATCACCTCGGTGCCTGCGAACTACCGTCTGATCGCCGGCACGAAGGATGTGCCCGTGGCCGCTTTCCGCGTGGAGGGCGAGCAGACGTGGGGCATACAGTTCCATCCCGAGGTCTACCACTCGACCGACGGCACGCAGCTGCTGCGCAACTTCGTGGTCGGCATCTGCGGCTGTGCGCAGTCGTGGACGCCGGACAGCTTCGTGGAGTCCACGGTGCGCGACCTGCGCGAGAAGCTGGGCGACGACAAGGTGGTGCTGGGCCTCTCGGGCGGTGTGGATTCCACGGTGGCCGCCGTGCTGCTGCACCGCGCCATCGGCAGCAACCTCCACTGCATCTTCGTGGATTCGGGTCTGCTGCGCAAGAACGAGTTCGAGGAGGTGCTCGCCTCGTACCGCGGCATGGGGCTCAACGTCAAGGGCGTGAATGCCGCCGCGAAGTTCCTGGGCGACCTGGCGGGCGTGAGCGACCCCGAGCGCAAGCGCAAGATCATCGGCCGCGACTTCGTGGAGGTGTTCAACGAGGAGGCGCAGCAGCTCACCGACGTGCGCTGGCTGGCGCAGGGTACGATCTACCCCGACGTGATCGAGTCCTGCTCGGTGAACGGCCCCTCGGCCACGATCAAGTCGCACCACAACGTGGGCGGCCTGCCCGAGAAGATGAACCTGCGGATCGTAGAGCCGCTGCGTCTGCTCTTCAAGGATGAGGTGCGCCGCGTAGGCCGCTCGCTCGGCATCTCCGAGCAGCTCATCGGCCGCCATCCTTTCCCGGGTCCGGGCCTCGCGATCCGCATCCTGGGCGACATCACGCCCGAGAAGGTGGAGATCCTCCAGAACGTGGACAAGATTTATATCGACGCGCTGCGCGCCGCCGGCCTTTACGACAAGGTATGGCAGGCGGGTGCCGTGCTGCTGCCCGTGAAGAGCGTCGGCGTCATGGGCGACGAGCGCACCTACGAGAGCTGCGTGGCGCTGCGCGCCGTGACCTCGACCGACGGCATGACCGCCGACTGGGTGCACCTGCCCTACGAGTTCCTGGCCGACGTGTCGAACGAAATCATAAATAAGGTGCGCGGGGTGAACCGCGTAGTGTACGACATCTCGTCGAAACCGCCCGCAACGATCGAGTGGGAGTAGTCCCCGCCGCCGGTATGCATCCGTTCCGTCCCCGCCCTTTCCGGCGGGGACGGCCGTTTCGTGCGGGGACGCCCGTTTCGTGCGGGGACGGCCGTTTCGTGCGGGGACGGCGGAAGTGCGGCCGTCAGGGGCCGGAGCGGGCCCAGGGACCGGAAGAGAACGAAAAAAGGGTGCGAAACGGCGCGGCGGCGGGGTGAAAGCACTATCTTTGTGTCGTACATGAAACGCATAGGCATCTTATCCGACACGCACGGCACGTTCGACGACGTGCTGCGTGAATTTTTCGACGACGTGGACGAAATCTGGCATGCGGGCGACATCGGAACTCCGGAGCTCGCCGACCGCATCGCCGCATTCAAACCCCTGCGCGCCGTGCACGGCAACAGCGACGACGGACTCATGCACCGCATCTATCCGGCGTTCGCGTCGTTCCGCTGCGAGGGGGTGGAGGTGCTGATGACCCACATCGGGGGCTACCCGCGCCGCTACGATCCGCGGGCGCTGGAGAAGATCCGCGCCGTGCGCCCTAAGCTCTTCGTCGCGGGCCACAGCCACATCCTGCGCGTGGTCTACGACCCGGTGTACGACCTGCTGCACGTGAATCCCGGCGCCGCCGGGTGTTTCGGCATCCACAAGCTCCGCACGGCCGTGCGCTTCACCGTCGATGGCGACGTCATGCGCGACATGGAGGTCGGCGAGTGGCCCCGCAGGTAGGGCGGGCATGCCCGGCGGCTGTCCCTCCCTCGCTCCGGGAGGCCGCGTTCCCCGGCGGTGCCTCGCCGCTTGTCGCTCCGGGCGGTTGTGACTCCGCCGATGGCCCGTGTCTCGCTCCGAACGACCGTTACTTCCCGGCTGACGCTCTGTCTTCCGTTGCGGGGAGCTGCGGCGTCCCGTTCCTCGTCCTGGGTGGCTGCGGTTCTCCGTCCGGCGTCCCGTTCCTCGTCTTGGGTGGCTGCGGTTTTCCGGCCTCCGTCCCGTTCCGGTGCGCTTCCCCGATGCCGGAATGCGGCGTCGCAGTGCATTTTTTTCTTTTCTAAACCCCTGGCCGAGACCCTCCCCCGGCGAAGTGGCCGAAAGTGGTCAAAATTAACATAATATTGGCATTCCCGTCCCCGTTATTCTTGCGAATTAAATTGGAGGACGAAAAGATGACAAGAATTTCAAAGACGCTTGAGGCAATCCTTGCCCGGACCGCCTTCGACACCGCAAAGTCGGGCGCCACGCATTCGCTGCGGGATTTTCTTTTCCTGGAGATCCTGCGCGAAGAGGGATCGCTTGCCTATCAGATACTCGCCTCCCGTCTTCAGGACTGGGAGATCCAGCAGGTGCGGCTGCGTGTGGAGCAGGAGATCGCCGCGCAGCCCGCGGAGGGCGCCGATCCCGCGACCTATTACAAGGCTTTCGCCGAGGAGCTGTGCGCGGCGGCGGGCGACGTGCCGGCCGTATCCACGGCGCACGCGCTGCTCTGCATTCTCTCCGACCGTACGACGGCCGCCGCGCGCGTGCTGGAGATGTTCCACGTGACGCCCGAGGTGGCGGCCTCCGAGATGCAGCGCTACGTGGGTCCGGCCGAGGAGGCGCCGATCCGCGTGGAGGTGCGCATGCTCGACGCCGCCGACCGGCGCGAGGAGCGCGACGAGTCGCTCCGCCTGCTCGAAAAGTTCGGCGCCGACCTCACGCGCATGGCCCGCGAGGGGCGCATCGACCCCGTGGTGGGGCGCGAGCACGAGATCGAGCGCGTGGTGCAGATTCTCTCGCGCCGCAAGAAGAACAACCCGATTCTGATCGGCGAGGCGGGCGTGGGCAAGAGCGCCGTGGTCGAGGGCCTGGCGCTGCGCATCGCCTCGGGCGACGTGCCCTGCACGATCGCCGGCAAAACGATCTTCTCGCTCGACGTCTCGTCGCTGGTGGCGGGCACCAAGTTCCGCGGCGAGTTCGAGGAGCGCATGCAGCAGCTCATCGACACGCTGCGCAAGGCCAAGGATACGATCATCTTCATCGACGAGATACACACCATCGTGGGTGCGGGATCGACGCAGGGGAGCCTCGATACGGCCAATATCCTCAAACCCGCGCTGGCGCGCGGCGAGTTGCAGACCATCGGCGCCACCACGCTCGACGAGTACCGCGAGATCATCGAGAGCGATCCGGCGCTCGAACGCCGCTTCCAGCGGGTGCTCGTCGAGCCCGCCACGCCCGACCAGACGCGGCTCATCCTGCGCGGCGTGGCGCCCTACTACGAGCGCCACCACAAGGTGCGCTACACCGACGAGGCGTTGCAGGCGTGCGTGGCGCTGACCGACCGCTACGTCACGGACCGTTATTTCCCCGACAAGGCGATCGACGTGCTGGACGAGGCCGGATCGCGCGTGCGCCTGGCTGCGGCCCGCGAGCCGCAGGAGCTGCGCGACGCGGCGGCCGAGCTGGAGCGCGTGCGCGGCGAACGCCGCGAGGCGGTCGCCGCCATGGACTACACGCGGGCCGCGGAGGCCCGGCTGCGCGAACTCGCGCTCCGCACCTCGGTGGAGGAGCGCCGTGCGGCGTGGCTGCGCGACGCCGAGGAGCACCCCGCGCAGATCACCGCCGAGCATGTGGCCGAGGTGATTACCTCCATGACGGGCATTCCGGCCGAGCGGGTCACCGACGGCGAGATGGACCGCCTGAGGGGCCTGCGCGACCACCTCATGCACCGCGTGGTGGGGCAGTCCGAGGCCGTGGAGCGCATTTCGCGTTCGATCCGCCGCTCGCGCGCCGGCCTCAAGGACGAGCACCGCCCGATCGGCGTCTTCCTCTTCGTGGGGCCCACGGGCGTGGGCAAGACCCTGCTGGCGAAGGAGGTCTCGAAGTGGCTCTTCGACGAGCGCCGCGGCCTGATCCGCATCGACATGAGCGAGTACGGCGAGAAGCACAACGTCGCCCGCCTGATCGGGTCGCCTCCGGGATACGTAGGCTACGGCGAGGGCGGCCAGCTCACCGAGGCCGTACGCCGCCAGCCCTATGCCGTGGTGCTGTTCGACGAGATCGAGAAAGCCCACCCCGACGTCTTTGGCACGATGCTCCAGATCTTCGACGAGGGGCACCTGACCGACGGTTCGGGCCGGCGCGTGGATTTCCGCAACACGATCATCATCATGACCTCGAACGTGGGTTCGCGCGAGGCGGTGCAGCGGCCCGTGCAGGTGGGCTACACCACGCCGTCGAAGAGCGTCACCGAGGAGCTGGCGCCGCAGGGCGAGTACCGCAGGGCGCTCGAACGCACCTTCGCGCCCGAGTTCCTGAACCGCGTGGACGACATCGTGATCTTCCGCACGCTCGAACTCTCCGACGTGGAGCGCATCGTCGATCTGGAGCTCGAAGGGTTCTTCGCCCGCACCGAGCGCCTGGGCTACCGCGTGCGGATCACCGACACGGCCAAGCGCCGCCTGGCGTCGATGGGCTACGAGGCGCGCTACGGCGTGCGGTCGCTGCGGCGCACGCTCACCGACAACGTGGAGGAACCCCTCTCGTCGCTCATCATCGACGGAGGCCTGCGTGAGGGCGACACGGTGGTGGTCGAGTCGGACAAGACGGGCGGCGTCAGGCTCCGCGTGGCTTCGTGAGACGCGTTGCCGAAAAAGCGGCATTTCAAAGCCGTCCGGATTTTTCCGGACGGCTTTTTTCGTGTGTGTGCGTGATCGGGCTATTTGCCGATTTGAGCGTCGTAGTAGGCGAGTCTTTCGCGGCAGACACGCTCCACGATATTGCGGAGGTATTCGACCTTGGGGATCAGCGCGTCGATGTCCGCTTTCACGATTTCGAAGTCCGGATTGTAGCGCGATTCGATGTACGCCCGTTCCAGTAAGTCGAACAGGCGTTTTTCTTCTTCCGTATCGCGCGGGAATACTTTGAATATTTCTGTCGTATGTTTTTTTACCGCGTTCATCAACTCCGACAGGTTATGGCTTTTATGTCCATACAGAATGAAAACCATTGGTATTACACGCAGAAGATTCTCGGCAGCCTGATGTAAATAAAAAGACGCTTGTTTATAGTCCGACCGTTCTGCCGGGTGGGGTACATCAACAAGAAAACTCAATGCCCTCCCGAACTTATCGTCGAAATACTTCTGCGCCCGATCGCGGATTTCGGTATAGTCGAGCTTTCGCCTGCGCGCCAGTTTGTACTGGCCGGAATCGAACAAAACCACTCCGTCCCGCTTAATTTCCGTCTCGAAGTAATGGGCCTTTTCGATAGCGTAATTAAAGTCCTCGATTCCGTAGTTAATGAACTGAGGATGCGTATGAAACGGCCGGTTCTTGTTCTCGAAGAACTTGTCTTTAATCTTCTCGTACAAAGAATATTCGGCGGCCCCGATCGGCTTGCGGGTGAGGATTACGATGTCGTAATCGCTCATATAATAGGTAGGCGTCCCGAATTCGATCCGCTGGTCGTAATCGACATAGGAATTTTTCGCGTAACTGCCGAATAACACGATCATTTCGACCTGTTTGACTTGCTCGCGGATCAGCGAGACGAGCTGTTGCAAATCCTGTCGTTTTCGCGGAGGTAA
>VSOO01000059.1:0-3449 GCA_009774895.1 Alistipes sp.
GCCGCAAGGTGCGCATCCTGCACCAGCTGACGCAGCCCGCCGACCACCCGATCGACATCTACCACCCCGAGGGTGAATACCTCAAGGGACTGGTGCTCTACGTGGAGTAGGGAGAGGAACGGAAACGGGAAGGCAGCGGCCCCGTCGGACGTTCCCCGCTCCGGCAGTTGCCGGAGCAGCAGCCATTCGGTCCATGCACGGGCCGGGCAGCACGCATAAGATGCGCATGGCACGGGCCGGACGTCATCGCAAGCAGCCATCGTCAATAAAAAAGGGAGCGCCGAAGCGCTCCCTTTTCGCATTCCGTCGAATCCCCGCATACGATGCCTGTGCGGGAATCCCGGCCTTAATACGTCATTCCGCCTTGGGCGGTGCGTTCACAAACGCTTTCGTGCTCCACGAGTCGTTCTCGGTGCGGACCGTAACCGTCACGGGGAGGTTTTCCACAGCAAGTCCTTCCGGAAAGAGCAGACGGAAATTCGCCTCGATCAGTCGCAAATCCTCGGCCGTCACTTCGTTCAGAGGTTTGAAAAGCGCTGCGGCACCTTTGCCGTTATACTGCCCACCCTCGAACTCCGCAGGGAAATCCCCCGCGCCGGGAGAGGTTACGTAGCCGCTCTCGATGTATTCGCGGAACGAAACGGCGCAGATCTTCACCACGTCGGCCAACGAACTCCCGGCCGGGTGGTCCGCATCGACCGCACGGTCGCACACGACGTCGATGGCCTGGCAGTCCACTCCCACCGCAACGGTAGAATACGGCACGATCTTGTCGTTGTACGACATATCGCCGTATTCGGCGCACAATGCGTCGAATTCCTCTCGTACATCTTCCTTTACACCATTCAGTCTATCCCCTTCGAATTCAACCTGCAAATAGTTTTTCATCAAAGGATAGGCCCTGATCTCTTCGGGAACGACAAAGATCTGGATAAAACTCTTCGAAAACACGGTCCCGTCCGGCGGAGTGACCACCACGGCCGGTTCGTCGTTTTTCGAGCAACTGCACATGCATGCGAGTGCAATTACGAACATAAAGAAGCGCTTCATGACATCAAGGTATTTGATTCGACTTCAATTTAAGAATAAATATCCGAAAAACCAAACATTTACCGAAGATAAAACGAACGCCGGTCCGGACACGAACTTTATGCACCATACCGCATAATGCTATGTACCATCCGCTTGCGGCAAAAAAAGCGAGGCATCCTTTCGAGATGCCCCGCTTGTCCGCAAGCGCAGGAACCGACGCGCGTCGATTACTTGCGCCGCGCCTTCTGCTGCTCCTGCTGCTCGCGCATCAGCTGCTCGTAGCGGAGCTGGAACTTCGATTTGCGTCCCTTCTGCTGCTTTGCGGCATTGGCCTTCATGGCAGCGTGGATCTTGTCGTCATCGACCATGCGGCGGATGAGCAGCGTCTGGCCGATGGTCAGCAGGTTGGCCAGCAGGTAGTAGAAGCACAGACCGCTGGAGTAGCTGTTGAACCAGAAGAGCATCATCACGGGCATCAGGTAGACCATCATGAACTTCATGCCGGCCATCTGGGGCTGGCTCGACGCCGTCTGCTGGTAGCTGATGTAGGAGAATGCGAACAGCGACACGGCCATCAGCAGCGCGAAAAGGCTCACATGATCGCCGTAGAAGGGGATCTTGAACGGCAGGTCGAGGATGCTGTCGTATGACGACAGGTCGTCGGCCCACAGAAAAGGCTGCTCGCGCAGCTCGATCGACGCCGGGAAGAAACGGAACATCGCGATGATGATCGGCATCTGGATCAGCATCGGAATGCAGCCGCCCATCGGGTTGATTCCGGCGCGCTTATAAAGCTCCATCGTCGCCTGCTGGCGCTTCATGGCGTCCTCCTGGCGGGGGTACTTCTTCGCCAGCTCGTCCACCTCGGGTTTGATGACGCGCATCTTGGCCGTCGAGAGGTAGCTCTTGTAGGTCATGGGCGAAATGATGAGCTTCACGAGCACCGCGAGGATCAGAATGATGACGCCGAAGCTCGAAACGTAGTTGCGCAGGAAGTCGAAGACCGGAATCACGAACCAGCGGTTCACCCAGCCGAAGATGCCCCACCCGAGCGGAATGAGACGCTCCAGGTGCAGCTCCTCGCCGTCCGGCGCGGTCACCTTCTTCAGTATGGCGTACTTGTTGGGGCCGAAGTAGAAGGCGAAGTCGTAGCCCGCGGTCTGCGGCGTGTAGGGCACGGCCGTCGCGAGCGCATAGGACTTGAGCATCTCCGACTCCGGAGCCGCCGTATCGAAAGCCATGTCGGCGCCCAGCAGGTTGTCGGGCGCGATGAAGACCGACGAGAAGAACTGCTGCTTGAACGCCACCCAGTTCACGGCCGTCGATACTTTCTTGTCCTTCGACTTCTCGCTCATGCCCAGGTCCTCGATCGAACTTTCGCCGGGGAAGCGGTACGAGAGCGTGGTGTACATGTTCTCGTTCTGGAATCCCTTCTCGTTCTGATACGAGGTATTCGACCAGGCGATGCCGATCGTGCTCTGGTTGGCCATGCGGGGCGCCATGTTCTCGAAGCGCACGTCGAAGTCCACCAGGTAGTCGCGGGCGGGGGCGCCGCCGTCGTGGATCACGTACTCGTAAACCAGGGCCGCGTCGTCGGCCACGGGCAGACGCATCGTCACGATCTGAGCCGTGGAGTCGCGACGCACCGGCTCGGCCGTGAAGAGGTAATCCATCGTATTGACTTTCACGTTGCGCAGTCCGTTCTTCACGTAGAACTCCAGGTCGAAGCGGGCGCTTTCGGGCGCGAACAGCTCGACCGGACGGTCGCGGTGACCGCGCGGCGCATAACGCGTGTAGTCCTTGAGCGTCACGCCCGCGATCTGACCGCCGCGCGTGGTGAAGTCGATGCGCAGCACGTCGTTCTCGACGCTGAACACTGCGGCTTCGCCCTCGCGGGCCGCGGCGAGATGCTCGCCCCACTGCTCCGCCTGACGCTGGCGCGCGACCTCCGCGATGCCGGCCGCGGCGAGCGAATCGGCCTCCTCCGCAAGGGGTTCGGCGGCGGCGCGTTCGGCCAGGGCTACCGAGTCGCGGTAGGCCTGGTATTCGGCCATCTCGCGCTGGAACTTCTGCTGCTCGCGGCTGTTGAAATAGGCGAACCCCACGAAGAGGAGTCCGGCGGCGACGATGCCGATGATCGATTTTTTGTCCATATCCTACTTCGCCGCCTCCTTTTTCGATTCCACACTCTGCTGCTGCTTCAGGGCCGCCTTGACGAACGCCACGAAGAGCGGCTGGGGCGACTCGACCGTACTCCGGTACTCGGGGTGGTACTGCGTACCCACGAACCACGGATGGTCCTCCACCTCCACGACTTCGACCAGCCCCGTGTCGGGATTCACGCCCACGGCCTTCATGCCGGCGGCCTCGAAACGCTCCAGGTAGTCGTTGTGGCACTCGTAGCGGTGGCGGTGGCG
>VSOO01000059.1:3459-8246 GCA_009774895.1 Alistipes sp.
CCATCAGGTCGATCACCGGGTTGGCCGTGACCTCCATCTCGCTCGAATTGGCGTCGGCGAGGCCCAGCACGTTGCGTGCGAACTCGATCACCGCGCACTGCATGCCCAGGCAGATGCCGAGGAACGGAATGCGGTGCTCGCGGGCGAAGCGCACGGCCTCGATCTTGCCCTCGATGCCGCGGTTGCCGAAGCCCGGCGCCACCAGTATGCCCGCCATGCGGCCCAACTGCTC
The DNA here is from genome assembly GCA_009774895.1 of Alistipes sp. GTDB lineage: Bacteria > Bacteroidota > Bacteroidia > Bacteroidales > Rikenellaceae > Alistipes. Next base: position 3,692 of record VSOO01000059.1, read on the forward strand.
CCCGGCATTGGCCGGCGTGAGCTTCTCCGAATTCACGTAGCGCAGCTTCACCTTGCAGTCATTGACCGCCCCGGCATGCACGAACGACTCGCTGATCGACTTGTAGGCGTCGGGCAGCTCGGTATATTTGCCCACGAGGGCGATTTCCAGCGTATGCTTGGGGTGCTTGACCTTCTCCACGAAGCGTTTCCACGCATCCATGTCGGGTTCCTGCACCGACGGCAGGTCGAGTTTGGCGAGCACCACCTCGTCCAGATGCTGCTCGTGCATCTTCAGCGGCACCTCGTAGATCGTGGGCACGTCGATCGACTCCATCACGGCGTTCACGTCCACATTGCAGAAGAGCGCCACCTTGCGCCGGATGTCCTGCGAGAGGGGATGCTCCGTGCGCAGCACGAGGATGTCGGGCTGCAAGCCGTTTTCGAGCAGCGCCTTCACGGAGTGCTGCGTGGGCTTGGTCTTCATCTCGCCCGAGGCGGCCATGTAGGGAATCAGCGTGAGGTGCACGAGGGCCGTGTTCCGGGCCCCGAGCTGGTAGCGGAGCTGACGCACCGACTCGATGAAGGGCTGCGACTCGATGTCGCCCACCGTGCCGCCGATCTCGGTGATGATCACGTCGTACTCCTTGCGCTGGGCCAGCAGCTGGATGCGGCGCTTGATCTCGTCGGTGATGTGGGGCACCACCTGCACCGTCTTGCCGAGGTACTCGCCCTTGCGCTCCTTCTCGATCACGCTCTTGTAGATGCGGCCCGTAGTGACGTTGTTCGCCTTCGAGGTCGGATGGTTCGTGAAGCGCTCGTAGTGGCCGAGGTCGAGGTCGGTCTCGGCGCCGTCCTCCGTCACGTAGCACTCACCGTGCTCGTAGGGGTTGAGCGTGCCGGGATCGACATTGATGTAAGGGTCGAGTTTCTGAATCGTCACCGAGTAGCCGCGGGCCTGCAACAGCCGGGCGATCGACGCGGCGATGATGCCCTTGCCGAGCGACGAAGCCACACCGCCCGTGACGAATATGTACTTGGGTTTTGCCAGTTTCATGACTGTGTTTCTTATTTATTTTCGTTGTTGTTGTCCTGATTCTCGCGGTCGAGGAGCTTCACCTTCTCGATCGCCGCCGCCATGTCGGCGCGTGCGCGCTCGATCTTGGCCCGCACGTCGGCCACCAGCGCGTCGGCGTTCTTCGAACGGGCGAAGAAGCCGATGTTGTTCTCCAGCACGGCGATGTCCTGTTCGAGCTGACGCACGCGGGCGCAAAGACGCTCGCGCTCCGAACGCAGGCGTCCGCCGCCCGCCGCCCGCATCGAGGCCGCCTTCTCGCGGAAGCGGTTCATCGAACGGTCGCGCTCCGAGCCGCGCAGCGCCTCGAAGAGCGCATCCGCCGCGGCCTTGTAGCGCTTCTGCACGGCCTCCTTGCGGCGAATGGGCACGAAGCCGATCTCGCTCCAGCGGCGCTGGAAGTCGCGGATGAGTTCGAAGCCCCCCGCCGCGGCATCGGCCGCCTCCATCTCGTCGAGCAGGGCCAGCTTGCGGCGCAGGTTCTCCTCGTACTCGCCGTCCACCGCAGCGAAATGCTCGCTCTTGCGGGCGAAGAAACGGTCGCACGCCGCACGGAACCGCTTCCATATGCGGTCGGAATGGCGGCGCGACACGGCGCCCGTCTCCTTCCAGCGGGCCTGCAAGGCGATCAGCTCGTCGGTCGCCGCCTTCCAGTCCTCGCTCTCCATGAGGGCCTCGGCCGCCTCGCACAGCTCGGTCTTCGCCTTCAGGTTGCGGTCCATCTCCTCCTTCACGCCGGCATAGAACGCGCGCTTCGCCTCGAAGAAGCGGTCGCACGCCGCACGGAACCGCTCGTAGATGCGGTTGTTGTCCTTGCGCGGGGCGAAACCGATCGTTTTCCACGTCTTCTGTATCTCCAGCAGCCGGTCGCCGGCCTTGTTCCAGTCGCGGCGCGACGCCTGCGACTGCTGCACGAGGGCCTCGGCCGCCTCGCACAGGCCGGTCTTGAGTTCGAGGTTGCGCACCTGCTCGGCACGGATCGCCTCGAAATGGGCCTGGTGCAGCTTGTTGATGCGGCCCGACGCGGCCCGGAAACGCTCCCAGAGCGCCTCCTTGAACTCGTTGGCCACGGGCCCCGTCTCGCGCCACTCGTCGTGGAGCTTCTGCAAACGGCGGAAAGCCTCGATCACCGACGGGTTCAGCACGAGCGCCTCGGCCTCCTCGCAGAGCGCCGTCTTGCGTTCGAGGTTGCGGCGCAGGTCGAGGTCGCGCAGCTCCTTGTTTATCTTGATGAAATCGTAGAAATTCTCCACCTGGAGGTTATAGTTCTCCCACAGGTCCTTCAGGTCGGCCTGCGGCACGGGGCCCGTCTCCTTCCAGCGGCTCTGCAACTCGCGGAAACGGTTGAACGTGTGGTCGAGTTTTTCGTCCGAGCCCGACAGGGCCTTCAGTTCCTCGATGATGCCCAGCTTCACGGCGAGGTTGGCCTGCTTCTCGGCTTCGAGCGCGGCGATGTACTCGTCGCGGCGGCGGCGGTACTCCTGGAACAGCTCCTTGAGGCGCGCCTCGTCGCCGTCGGCCGACGCCACGAACTCCGCCTCGGCACCGCCCTGCTCCACGAATGCGCGGCGCTCGGCCTCCACCGCCGCGCGACGCTGCTTGTAGAAGGCGATCTTCAGCGCCTCCGCCTCGCGGCGCAACGACTGCACGGGCAGCTCCTCAAGCTGCCGCGCGAAGAGCTCCACGAGCTCCGGGCCGCTCTTTCCGGCATAGAGATCGGAGGCACCGGCGGCGGGCGCCTCGTCCTCCGCCTCCTCGGGCGTCTCCTCGCCCAGTTCGAGTCCGGCGTCGCGGGCCGCCAGCGCGGCCTCCTCGTCGGCGAAATCGACCCGCTGGTCCGCGGGTGCGGCTTCGGCATCCTCCGCAGCGGCGGAGCACCCGTCGGCCGGTCCGCACGCGGGCGCTCCGGCGATCGGGGGGATCACATCTGCTCGACGCATATCTTCGGCCGGAGCCTGCGGGGCTCCGCCGACTTGCTCCTCGGGAGCAGGAAGGGTAGGATTCTGAGTTTCCATCTTACACGTATCGTTTTAGATTGTCTATATACGTAAGGTATATAATCGTGCAAATATAACGATTTTTCCCGCGCCGCCGAAGGAATCGGCACGAAAAATTCCTATCTTCGCCGGGGAAAACCGACCCGCACGCCATGAAGCACCGCATACTGATCGTCGATGACGAACCGGACATCCTGGAATTCGTGAAATACAACCTCGCACGCGAAGGCTACGAGGTCTTCACGGCGCAGAACGGCGCCGAGGCGCTGGCCGCGGCCGCCGAGCACCGTCCGCACCTGATCCTGCTGGACATGATGATGCCCGTGATGGACGGCGCCGAGACCTGCCGGGCCATCCGGCGCGACCCGGCGCTGCGCGACACGATGGTCGTCTTCCTCTCGGCCCTGGGCGAGGAGGAGCAGCAGCTGGCCGGCTTCGGCGCGGGCGCGGACGACTACCTGACCAAACCCATCCGGATGAAGCTGCTCGTGAGCCGCGTGCAGGCCATACTCAAGCGCATAGACACCACGCCCGCGGCACGCATCGCACTCGACCGCACGCGCCACGCCGTATGCCGCGAAGGGCAATGCATCGCCCTCCCGCGCAAGGAGTTCGAACTGCTCAACCTGCTCTGCTCCGAGCCGGGAAGACTTTTCACGCGCGAGGAGATCTACCGCCGGGTGTGGGGAAGCGGCGTGGTGGTGGGCGACCGCACGATCGACGTCCACATCCGCAAACTGCGGCAGAAGATCGGCGAAGAACGCATCGTCACCATCAAAGGCGTAGGATACCGGTATGAGGAGTGACCGGAACGAAGCGCGGAGCGCCCTCCGCGCCCTGGAGCTGCGTGCCGCCGCGGAGGACGATACGGCGCGCATCGGCGAGATCATCCGCGACGTCCGGCGCCGCATGAGGGAGCGCGGCAGCGACCAGTGGCAGAACGGCTACCCCGCCCCCGAGGACATCGCGCGCGACATCCGCCGCGACTGCGGCCGCGTACTGTGCGAAGCGTCGCGCATCGTCGCCTATGCGGCCGTGGATTTCGACGGCGAACCGGCCTACGCACACCTCCGGGGCACCTGGCGCTGCGCGGGCCCCTACGTCGTGGTGCACCGCCTGGCCGTGGCCGGGGAGGCGCTCGGGCGCGGCATCGCGGAGGAGTTCCTGCGGCGCATCGCAGCCCTCGCCGCCGCCCGCGGCACGGCAAGTTTCCGCATCGACACCAACTTCGACAACACCCCGATGCTCCGTGTGCTCCGCCGCGCGGGCTTCGCGCATTGCGGCACGATCGACTACGACGGCGCCGAGCGCCTGGCTTTCGAAAAAGCGCTGGAATAGCCGCCGCAGGCCCGCCATTCCGAAAAGCTCCCCGACACCGGACCCGTACCGCCCAAAGCAGCCCCATCGAAGAGCCTTTCGACACCGGTCCCCCCTCGCCGAAAACGCCCGGCCCAAAAACCAACGGCACCGCGGCCGCCCCCCCCGAAGCCGCCCCGTCGAAAAAT
>VSOO01000006.1:0-1421 GCA_009774895.1 Alistipes sp.
GCGCCGACGACCGCATGCCCTCCGTGATCGCCATTACGGAGCGGGGAAACCTCAGCCCCGCAGAACTGACCGATCCCGACCGGGGCCGCGGAGTGCGCGCCGAAGCCCCCGCCGTGGCGCCGGTCGTGGAGAACTACCTCCGCAAGGCCGCCGACAGCATCAGCCTGCAATACATCGGGGGAGGCGATCCTGTGGTCACACTTCCTACCTACTCGCCATGGGAGACCATTGCCGAAAACAACCCGATTACTTTCATATATACGAAATGGGGACAAGGCGCGCCATTTAATAATTACACGCCTACCGTCAGCGGCAAACATTGTCCTGCCGGATGCGTCGCGGTAGCCTGCGGTCAATTGCTGACCTGGAGTTTCTACCACTTTCGGCGTCATGATTACCAGAACAAGCCCAAAGAGATCGGCGGTTACGCAATCGACTGGAACACGATCTTCGCCTCGTTCGAAGACAACAAAGCGGGTGACAATAAATTTTATAAGTCATCGAATTCCAATCATCCTCAATGGGACGCGATCGCACGGCTGCTTCGCGGACTGGGCCTGAAATTCGATATGAATTACACTTCGGATGGAAGTGGAACATATGACCGTTATGTATTCAACTACATGATCGAACTCTATTTCAAACACCCCCGAAGTCTCTCTTACGCTAAAAATGAAATTTTATCATCTCTTAAAATAGGCTATCCGGTGTACATGTCCGGTCGGACCTATACCGACGCCACACATTCGGATACCGATGGTCATGCTTGGCTGGTAGACGGCTTTTGCAAACAGGAACGCACCGTAACGGAAAAAGAAGGCACTTTCCCGAATTACATCTACAACACATTTACGGAGGAACGCCTGTTGTTCCACTGCAATTTCGGCTGGGCAGCCAGGTGCGACGGATACTACATAGCCGACATATTCGATTTGACCAATGGCCCCATATTCCAACATGAAATCGACGACGACAATCTTCCAAACAACGATACATTCACCAACTGTAATTTCAATATGAGATTAATGACCATAACTTTCATCGGCTTATAATAAAAACACTGACTTATCATGAAACGTATATATTTCTTTTTTACCCTTTTCATAACATTCGCATCTTCATCTTGCTCCGATCATAAGGAAGAACCTATCGGATGCAAGGGTGTATTATGCAGTTCCTATATCCCTCTGTACTATACCGGCGACACCTTTTACACATACAACGAAAACAATAAAGACAATAACGTCATAAACATTATCTGGGGCGAAAGGAACAAACCCACACTGAATTACGCCCCGGAAATAGCGGGAAGTGTTTGGCCCGAGAACGACTTCATGAAATACGCCACCCGCAACAACGACTTGACGTACAACAGTTATATTTTTCCTCCCGAACTACGCACCGCCTGCTCCGACAACTTC
>VSOO01000006.1:1431-12245 GCA_009774895.1 Alistipes sp.
CCATCCATGTAGTAGCAGCCGATGACTGGGACGAGAAGCATCCCGCAGGAACCCTGCTCGACGAGTTGTTCACCCTTTCTGTCTGCTCTTACGCCCCCTACATTCGCAGCGGGTACGACAACGACAAGTTCGATCCGAATAACTACAATACCATCATCAGCAAACGCTTCTCGGAGCTCACGGCCGACGATTTGTGCATCCTCGACATCGAAATGGTCTTCATCGCGGAATCCGCTCCGGCCGACAAGCAGAAGATCCACGAGCTGACTTTCACGTTCGTGACCGACGAAGGCGTGGAGAAACCCACCACCATCCGCTACTCCTGGGCGGACGGTGTGATAGAATAGGCAGGAAATTCCGCACGACAAACCGTTGCCCCGGCAACGTACGAGGAAGTGACGCCGCTTCCGGGGTGCCGTTCGATACGGCACCCTTTTTCGTATCCCTGCCTCCGCACCCCGACGCCCCTCCTTCGCCGGCACCGGCGGGGAGCACCGAGCGCACGAGCATAAGGGACATAGGGTGAAGCGCATGATAAACCTTGTGCAGCACAAAACACCCGGCAGCCTTGAAAAGCAAGCATCCGGACTTCGCATATGCGAAGTCCGGATGCGAAACGACCTTGCGGAGCATCCCCGCCGCTCGGAACCTGAGGTCCGCAACGCTTCCGAGCGGGCAGCGCCCGGGCTTCGGAATCGCTCCCGTGCCGCGCACCGCGACACCGCGGCGCCGCACCGGCGTCAGACACCCCGCAACGCGCGCCCTACGACCTCTTTTTCCGCGCGGCACGCCGGCGCGCAGAAGCGCCGGGCGCAGGCGAAGACGCCGGCATCCCGACCGGAGCCGCAGCGGCCGTCGCGACCGCGGGCTCCGCCGCAGCAGCGGGACGGGCCCCGCCGCACGGCACCCCGACGGCCACCAGACCCCGGGCGGCCAGCGCACGGTCCAGCTCGTTCGAGAAGTCGGACAACACGTTCATGTAGTTGATGAACGCGTCGTAGGCCGAATCGTAGGGATTGAAATAGGAGTGTACGTCGCCGTCGGAGAGCCATTTGGTCGCCATGTAGTAGAAATGGTCGGAGGTCTGCATGAAGCTCCACACGTAGTCGAAATCGGGATCGGAAAGTGCCGCGACCTTCTCCTTGAGGGCATAGAGCTTCGAGAAAGCCTCGTTCTGCAACTCGTTGCCCAGCCATGCCGTCACGTCGCGCTCCTCGTCGGCCCACGACATGGTGTGCGGACAGTGGAGCACGGCTACGGGCTGGTGCTTCTGCGCCGCCTCGCTCACCGTGGCGAACTCCACGCCGCAGCGGGGGTCGAGCAGCGTCGCGGGCAGCGCCTTCATGAAGTCGAAGATGCCCGAATCGGCCGCCTGGTGCTCGCCGAAGGTCTCGTAGTCCATGAACAGATTGACTACCTCGCCCGGACGGTCCTCCGCGGCGAGCCAATCCGCATACTTCTGCGCCGTGAGGGGCCAGCCCTCCCAGCTGCGGTCCGAGAAGCGGAACGCGATGTCGTCGGAGAGTTTGTAGTTGCGCAGCAGCAGGCGCAGCCGCTGGTCGATGGCGTTCGTATAGACGAAGTCGGGCGACTTCCAGCCCAGCACGTGACGGGCGCCTTCGGCCAGCATCGTGCGGAAGCCCATTTCGGCCACCACGGCGCCGATGCGGTCCGAGTAGATCAGCTCCGTATTGCGAAATGCGCGGGGCCTCACGGCGAACGCGCGCTCGACGGCCTCCACGTGCAGGCGCACCTGCTCCTCGAAGTCCTCCTTCGAGGCGAGCGACGCCAGCGAGTGGGAGTAGGTTTCGGCCAGGAACTCCACGCATCCCGTGTCGGCCAGCTCGCGGAACGACGCGAGCACCTCGGGCGCATAGGCCCGCATCTGCTCGATGGCGATGCCCGTGATCGAGAACGAGCAGCGGAAGCGGCCTTCGTTTTCGCGGATCAGCTTCAGCAGCAAGGCATTCATCGGCAGATAGCAGCGGCGGGCGACCTTCTGCATGATCGCACGGTTCTGCAAATCATCCAGGTAGTTGTGGTCCTTGCCCATGCTGAAGAAGCGGTAACGCTTCAGACGCCAGGGCTGATGCACCTGGAAATAGAGACAAACGGTTTTCATCGCGGTATGATGTTTATTTTTCGGCTTTCGTAAAGGACTCGGCACCGAACCGGAGAACCGCCGGCCGCAGCAGCAGCCCGCGGCGGCCTTTGCGGCCCCGCCCTCCGGAGGAGGGCTTCGCGGCGCCGGGCGGCGCAACCGCCGCACCCGGCACCCGGTGCAAAGTCCCGGACAATGCTTTATTTCCTGTTATTCTGTTCGGCGATCGCAGCCTCGTATACGGCCTTGATCTTGGCTGCGGCGTCGTTCCACTTGAGGTTGGTCACCTCCTTCAGCCCCTTGACCGCGAACATGCGCGACAGGGCCGGATAGGTAATCAGTCCGTAGATGGCGTCGGCCATGGCGTCCACGTCCCAGTAATCGACCTTCACGGCGTAGTCGAGCACCTCCGCCACGCCGCTCTGCTTCGAGATGATCACGGGCACGTTCGAGCGCATGGCTTCGAGCGGCGAGATGCCGAACGGCTCCGACACCGAGGGCATGACGTAGACGTCCGAGAGCTGGAACATGCGGTGCACGTCGTCGCCGCGCAGGAAGCCCGTGAAGTGGAAGCGGTCGGCGATGCCGAGGCGCGCCACGCGGCGGATCACGTGGTTCATCATGTCGCCCGAGCCGGCCATCACGAACCGCACGTTCGGCACGCGGCGCAGCACCTTGGCCGCCGCCTCCACGAAGTAGTCGGGGCCCTTCTGATAGGTGATGCGCCCCAGGAAGGTCACGATCTTGTCGTCCAGCCCCCGCTCGGGCGCTGCGCCCTGATTCTCGGCGAAACGCACGGCGTTGTGCACCGTCACCACCTTCTCGGGCGGAACGCCGTATTTCGTTATGACGATGTTGCGCGTGAGGTTCGACACCGCGATCACACGGTCCGCGGCGTGCATGCCCGCACGCTCGATGGCGTAGGTCTGCGTGTTGATGTTCTCGCCGCTGCGGTCGTACTCCGTGGCGTGCATGTGCACCACCAGCGGCTTGCCCGACACCCTCTTGGCGGCGATGCCGGCGAAGTAGGTGAGCCAGTCGTGGGCGTGAATCACGTCGAAACGCCCCTCCATGTCGCGCGCCACCTGCGCGGCGACCACGGCGTAGCGGGCCACCTCCTCCATGAGGTTGGCGCCGTACTTGCCCGAGAAGACGTAGCGCCGCTTCCACACATCGCCGTGCTCCCACACCCGCTGTCCCGTGCGGACATACTTCTCGTGGTACTCGGCATACTCCTCGGGCGAGACGTAGGGCACCATGTTCGAATCGATGCGGATGAACGACATCTTCTGCAACAGCTCCTCCGAGCCGCTGTCCACCGAACCGAAGAGCGCCTCCACGTCGCTGGCATTGACCACGCGGACGAAGCGCTGGTCCTCGTCGCCATAGGCGTGCGGCATGACGAAAGTCACCTCCACGTCGTTGCGGGCCAGGCCGCGGGTCATCCCGTAACAGGCCGTGCCCAACCCTCCCGCGATGTGGGGAGGAAATTCCCAACCGAACATCAAAACTCTCATCGTATCTCTCCTTTCGTTTTATTTTTCCGTTCCGATTTCCGGGCACCCCCGGGCGCCTTCCCGCCCCACGGCGCGGCAGTGCCGCATCCGTCGGACGACGCCCGCCGGGACTGCACCGCGGTGCAGGGCTCGCCCGCCGCCGCGCGCTGCGCGCCGATCATCTCGTTGATCCACAGCAGGGCCCCCACGCTCGCGGCCGACGACACGGCGCCGCGCGGCGTGAAGGGAGGATCGGCATCGAAAAGTTCATTGACCGACCCGATGCCGCACACCTGAATCTCCTCCGCGAAAGAAGCCAGGAGCTCCTCGGCCTCGGGCAGGAACGCCGCGCCCTCGATGTCGAAGAGCGCCTTCACGTAGAACATCAGCGGCCACACCCACACCGAGCCGTTCATGGCCGCCACGTCGCGCTCGGCGGGCGTACCCTCGCACGTGCCCTTGTAGAGCGGGTTGCGCGGCGAGAGCGTGCGCAAGCCCCTGGGCGTGAGCAGGTGCTGGCGCACGGTGCGCAGCACGTCGATCTGCTGCTCCTCGGTCAGCATCTTGTAGTCGAGGCCGCAGGCAACGACCATATTGGGCCGGATGAATGCGTTGGCTCCCCGCTCGTCCGCATAGTCGGCCAGGCGGCGTTCGCCGGCGAGCCAGAAGCGGTCGAGGAACGAGGCGCGGATGCGGGCCGGCAGCTCCTGCCACCGCGCCACGAAAGGCGTGTCGCCGAAGCGTGCGGCCAACTCCAGTGCATAGCACACGGCATTATACCACAAGGCATTGACCTCCACCTGATAGCCGCTGCGGGGCGTCACGGGGCGGCCGTCGCACGAGGCGTTCATCCACGTGAGCGCCTGCTCGGGCGCCGCGGCCCACACCAGGCCGTTGTCGTGCACCGCCACGCGGCCCTCCACGCCGCGCCGGTAGCTTTCGAGCAGCGCTTTCATCGCCTCGCCGTAGCGGCTCCACACCGCCTCGGCACCGATGCGGCGCTCCAGCTGCCGCACCGTCCAGAAGAACCACAGGGGCGTGTCGGCGCCGGCACGGGCCGAGGCGGCACCCGAAAACATGCCGTTCTCCATGCCGCGCACGAGGGTGTCGAGCGCATCCGTGCAGTCCTTCTCGTGGCCCTGTTCGAGCGTGATGCCCGGCAGCGCCACGAGCATCATGCGCGGATCGGGACCGCCCCACGGATAGCCGGCGATCACCTCGGCGGCACCGTCCGCGCGGCGGATCAGGAACTGACGGGCCGAATGGTCCAGACAGCTCAGAAAGTCGATTTTGTGGGTGCGGCGCGCGATCGAGGCCTCGAAAATTTCGTCGATGGTGGCCGGTGTGGCCATCTCGTCCGCCGAAGCGGAGAAGATGATGCGCTCGCCGCGCCGGAGCTCGGTCTCGAAATACCCCGTGGTCAGCAGGTCCTCGTAGCCGTCGTAGCCCCGTTCGAGCTCCTCGCGGTACTCGAAACCGTAGTACCAGTCGGGAGCCGCGACGAATTCCGTGCCGGGTTTGTCCGTCTGGAGGTAGAGCCACGGATACGACGGATAGAGCCGGCACTTCACTCCGCCCGGAATGGGATAGGAGCGGCCGTCGGCCTCCATGTTGGCCCGGGTCAGGGCGTGCTTGTCGCGGAACGCGAAGAAGGGCCGCAGCCGCAGCTTCGTCGGCGAATGCGCATCGACGAGCGTATAGCGGATCATGAGCTGCGTGCGCCGGTGGATCCAGAGCAGCTCCTTGCGCAGGATCACGCCGCCCACGCGGTAGGTGATCGTCGGCGTGGGGGTGTACTCGAAATCGGTGATGTACTTGTGGCCGCGGGGTTCGTAGACCCCGCGGAAACGATGCAGCGCCAGGTTGAACGACTGGTCGTGCTGCACGACGGTCTCGTCGAGCGACGAGAGCAGCACGCACGTGCGGTCGGAGCCGCCGACCGGCGCGACCATCAGTCCGTGGTATTTGCGCGTGTTGCAGCAGACGATCGTCGTGCTCATGTAGCCCCCGCGGCGGTCCGTAGCGAGCATCTCGCGCCGGAGCGAATATTCGAGGTTGCCCAATTCGCTTTTGTCAAAGGTAAGTGCTGACATATCTCCGGGATTTCAATGGATTTCTTTGATACGAAAGATACGAAAAATTCGGCCAACATGCAATTTTTTCCGGCCGAATTTTCCGTATCCCGCGATTTGCGTCCTTTTATGCTACGCCCACTTCACCAGCGCGAAATCCATGCGGTGCGGCAGGCGCGGATGGGTGGGATGGATGCGCATCGCCACGTCGAAAGTTCCCGTGCGGTCGGGCACGTAGTCCAGCGCATAGGTCACGCGGCTGCCCTCGGCGCCCGTGCGGTGCAGGGGCTGCGTGGCCACCACCTCCACGCTGCGGCCGCCGACGATCTGCTGGGCCACGACCAGCTCCACGCCGATGTCCTCCGCGCGCAGCGAACCCACGTCGAGCGTCACCTCGAAACGGTAGGTCGAACCCACGAAGATGGCTTCGTTGTCGATCTTCACGCGCTGCACATCGACCACCTTCACGTCGTTCCATGCGGCCGACACCTTACGCTTCCATGCGGCGATCTCGCGGGCCAGGCGGTAGTCGCCGGCCACGATCTCGCGCTTGCGGGCGCACAGCTTGCCGTAGAAACGCTGCTCGTAGTCGGTGAGCATGCGGTTCGTGGTGAAGTTCGAGGCGATGTCGGCCACGCAGCGCTTGACATACCCCACCCAGCCGTTCGGCACGCCGTCGGCGCCGCGGTCATAATACAGAGGTGCGATCTCCTCCTCGATGGTGTTGTAGATCAGTTCGGCATCCAGCTCGTCCTGGAAGCGCTGGTCGGCGAACGTACGCTTCATCGGCAGCGCCCAGCCCGCACCCTCGCGGTAGCCCTCGACCCACCAGCCGTCGAGCACCGAGAACTGGAGCACGCCGTTCATCACGCACTTCTCGCCCGACGTGCCCGACGCCTCCAGCGGACGCGTGGGGGTGTTGAGCCACACATCGACGCCCTGCACCATGCGGCGCGCGAGCTCCATGTCGTAGTTCTGGAGGAAAAGGATCTTGCCCACGAACTGCGGCATGGCCGCCACCTCCACGATGCGCCGGATCAGGTCCTGTCCCGGCTTGTCGTTCGGGTGAGCCTTGCCGGCGAAGATGAACTGCACCGGACGCTCCCGGTTGTTCACGATGGCCGCGAGGCGGTCGAGGTTCGTGAAGAGCAGGTAGGCGCGCTTGTAGGTCGCGAAGCGGCGGGCGAAGCCGATGGTCAGCACGTCGGGCCGTATGCCCTCGATGATGCGCACCATCTGCGACGGCGAGTCGAGGCGCACCTGGTTCGGGTCGCTGTAACGCTTGCGTATATGGCGGATCAGCTTGTTCTTGAGCTCCATGCGGTGCTCCCAGAGCTCCGCGTCGGGAATTTCGTGCACCTTCTGCCACTCGGGGATGTCGTAGTCGTGGCCCTCGAAGCCTGCGGCGAAGTGGCGGGCGTAGAGCCGCCGCAGCCCCGACGCGGCCCACGTGGGGAAGTGCACGCCGTTGGTGACATAGCCCACATGCAGCTCGTTCTTGAAGTATCCGGGCCAGATGTTGCCCAGAATATCCTTCGACACCTCGCCGTGGAGCCACGACACGCCATTGACCTCCTGCGAGAGGTTGCAGGCGAGCACCGACATGGAGAACTTCTCGTTCGGGTCGTTGGGGTTGGTCTTGCCGAGGTTGATGAACTGCTCCCAGGTGATGCCCAGCACGTCGGGATAGTGCGCCATGTACTGGCGGATCATCGACTCGGGGAAGGCGTCGTGGCCCGCGGGCACGGGCGTGTGGGTCGTGAAGAGCGACGACGAGCGGATGACCTCCAGCGCCTCCGAGAAACTCAGGCGCCGGCGCCCCGCCAGGTCGCGGATGCGCTCGATGCCGATGAAGGCGGCATGGCCCTCGTTGCAGTGGTAGACGTCGTGCCGGATACCCATGGCACGCAGCGCGCGGATGCCGCCGATGCCGAGCAGGATCTCCTGCTTGAGACGGTTCTCCCAGTCGCCGCCGTAGAGGTAGTGGGTGATCTGACGGTCCTCGTCGAGGTTGGCCTCGAAATCGGCGTCGAGCAGGTAGAGGTCCGTGCGGCCCACCTGGCAGCGCCATACGCGGGCCGAGAGCGTGCGGCCCGGGAACGCCACGGTGACCGTCACCCAGTTGCCGCCGGCGTCGCGCACGGGCGATATGGGCAGCTTGTAGAAGTTCTGCGCCTCGTAGGTCGCCTCCTGCGCGCCCTGGGCCGAGAGCCGCTGCGTGAAGTATCCGAAGCGGTAGAGCAGGCCCACGGCCGCCATCTTCACGTTCTTGTCCGACGCCTCCTTGAGGTAGTCGCCGGCCAGGATGCCCAGGCCGCCCGAGTAGATCTTGAGCGACGAATGCAGGCCGTACTCCATCGAGAAGTAGGAGATGGTCGGCGCCTCGGGATCGGGCTTCTCGGACATGTAGGCACGGAACTGAGCGTACACCGCATCGAGCGACGCCAAGAACTCTGCATCAGCCTCCAGACGACGCAGGTGCTCCACGCTCAGCCGGTCGAGAAAGACGATCGGGTTGCGCTCGCACTCCTGCCACAGCTCGGGGTCGATGCCCTCGAACAGGTCGCGGGCTCCGGCGTTCCAGCACCACCACAGGTTGCGCGACAGCTCCTCAAGCGCACGGAGGCGCTCGGGCAGCGTCTTATCGACCATCACGCGGTTCCACTGGGGCTTCTCGACAAAGAGCTGCTGGCGCACGAAGTTGATCTGCTCGTCGCGCGAGCCGCCGCCGTCGAGCACCACGCGGTCGGTGCGCGAGGCGCAGTTGGCCAGGGCGTCGGCATAGGCCCGGTCGTAGTGGGCCGCCAGGTGCTCCCAGAGCGCCGTGCGGGCGATGTCGGCGGCGGACCGGCGCACGGCGTCCGTCTGCACGGCGTCGAGGCGCGTGAAGCGCAGCAGCGCATCGGCCACGGCCTCCTCCACCTGACGGTCGTTGTAGTCGTCGCGGCGCACGACCTCCACACCCGGATGTTCGCGCAGGCGGTTCACCCACAGACCGAAGCCCGCGAGAGTCGTGGTGAGCGTGGGCACGGAGAAAGCCACCGATTCGAGCGGCGTGTAACCCCACGGCTCGTAATACGAGGCGAAGACCGTGACATCCATGCCCGCCAGCAGTTCGTAATAGCTCATGTCGAAGATGCCGTCGGCGCCGTTCAGGTAGGTGGGCACGAAGATCACCCTCACCTTCGAGTCGGGCGCGACGAGCACGCTGTCGTTCAGCGCACCGACGATCGGGTCCCACGCCATGTTTTCGAGGCAGTGCGTCGCAAAGGGGTACTGCGCGGCATCGACGGCGAGCGACGGATCGGCCAGCCGGGCCTGCAAATCCTTGCGCGGCCCCGCATTGGCCGCCGGCACGGTGACGTAGGCCAGCACCTCGCGGTCGAGCAGCGGATCGGCCGCCAGCCGCTTGAGCGCCGCGAGGAACACGTCGAGGCCCTTGTTGCGGAACTCGTAGCGGCCGCTCGTGCCCACGATGAGGGGCTCGCGGCCGTACTTGCGGCCGAGGCACGCCTCCGCCACGCGGATCAGGGCGCCGCGCGCGGCGGCGCGGCGGCGGTCGAACTCCTCGCCGCGCCACACGAAGCCGTCCTCGAAACCGTTGGGCGTCACGCCGTCCACCTCGCGGCCCAGCAAGTACTTGCACTCGTTGGCCGTGATGTCGCTCACGGTGAGGAACGCATCGTGGTAGTTCGCCGCGGCCTTTTCGAGCGAGTGCTTGGCCACGACATTGAAGCGCCGCGCCAGCTCGTCGGGGTGGTATTTCGACAGGTCGGCGTAGAGCGGCAGCCCGTTGCCGGCGATGCAACGGCCCAGCACCGTGGCGTGGGTGGTGAACACGGTGGTCGTATAGGGAGCGTGGCGGCGCAGGTAGAGGCCGCCCGCAGCGGTCATCCACTCGTGGAAATGGGCCACGACCTTCTCCGACGCGGCGGCGAAGGTCTTCGCATGGGAGGCGATCGTCATGCCCGCGGCGTAGCCGAAGAGCAGGGGCTCCACATAGTCCCATTGACCCGAAATGGAGTCCACGCGGTACTCCTCCCAGAGCCGTTTGAGGATCTCGTCCTTGCGCGCGAAGAGCGACGTGAAATCGACCAGCACCACCAGGGGGCTTCCCTCGATGCGCCAGCGGCCCGCACGCACGCGGACGCCCTCGCCGTAGAGGCTCCGGCGCCACGATTGCAGCAGCGAGGGGTCCTCCTCGAATTCGGGGTTGCCCCCCTCGTGGCGGAGGTCGGGACCGATCAGGACGTAGCGGTCGCCGTAGCGGCGGGTCATGACCGGGGCCTTGGACGAAACGACGGTATGGATTCCGCCGATCTTGTTACACACCTCCCAGCTCACCTCGAAAAGGTAGTCGGGAGCCAACTGCGCATTGCTCATAGAATGTATTTTTGATTCGAATTAACTTAACCTACAGGTGCAAAGATAACCTTTTTTCCGAAAAAACCAAGTTTTCCGCACCCCGATGCATCCTCACGCATCGAAAAGCGCCGCGATCACCGCGTCCGAGAGCAGAAACCGCTCCGCGGGAATGCGCAGCCGGCCGCCCTCCGAACACAGCGCCCCCGACTTCAGGAAAGGCTGCGCCGCGGCCATCGTCCGCGCAAGGCGTGCGGCGCCGTAGCGCGCGCCGAAAGCCTCCGTGTCGAGCCCGTCGGCCGTGCGCAGCGCCGTCATCACGGTCTCGTTGGCCCGGTCGCGCTCCGTGAGCCGCTCGCTCCCGTAGCGGGGCCCCGCGACGTACTCCGCGACGCCCGGCTCGCACCAGCGGCGCTCGGCCCCGTCGAACGAATGGGCGCCGGGACCGATTCCGAGGTAGGGTTCGCCCGTCCAGTAGGAGGCGTTGTGCCGCGCGCGGCGCCCGGGGCGCGCGAAGTTCGACACCTCGTAGTGCTCGTACCCCGCGGCGGTCAGCGTGTCGTGCACGCAGGCGAATTCGCGTTCGCTCGTCTCCTCGGCCACCGGCGCGAAGCGGCCCTCGGCCATCCGCCTCCCGAGCACCGTGCCGGGTTCGATCGTCAGATGGTAGGCCGAAAGATGCTCCGCTTCCAAAGAGAGTGCCATGCCGAGGCTCCGGCGCAGCGATTCGCCGCCGAATCCCGGCACGCCGTAGATCAGATCGACCGTGAGGTTGGCGAAACC
>VSOO01000006.1:12255-21343 GCA_009774895.1 Alistipes sp.
GCGAAACCCGCACGCCGCAGCCGGCGCACGGCTTCGACCGCGGCGGCGGCCGTGTGGCGGCGGTTCATCATCCGCAGGCACGCGTCGTCGAACGACTGCACGCCCACCGACACGCGGTCGATCTCCGTATCGCGCAGCCGGGCCACGTACTCCCCGGTCAGGTCGTCGGGATTGCACTCCACGGTGATCTCCTCCGCACGGCCGAAGCCGAAGAGGCGGCGCGCATGCGTCACGAGCTCCTGCAACTCCCCGGGCGCGCAGAGCGACGGCGTGCCGCCCCCGAAGTAGAGCGTGCGCACCGTCGCGCCGCGCAACGCGTCGGCGCGTGCGTCGAGCTCGCGGTGCATGGCGTCAAGCAGCGGCCGCATGGGACGCAGGTCGGCGCTGCGCGGAAAATCGCAGTAGGTGCAGATGCGCCGACAGAAAGGAATATGGAAATAGATGCCCGCCACGGTGCAAAAGTAACAAATTATGCCGCGTTCGCACCATTCGGCACGACGAAGCGCCCTTTTTCCTGGGTTCCGCACCCGGAGCGCACGCCGCACAGGCTGTCCGCACGGCGCCGCAGCGTCCGGACGCATCCGAAGCGGCACCGCACGGCGGATCATCCGCCGCACCGCGCCCCGGAAGGCTCCACACCCCGGAAAGCACTGCACCCCGGGAAACGCCGCGCCGCGGCCTCACCGCAGAAAACACAGCCGCAAGCCCCGCCAGAAACCGAACGCAACTAACTCTCGCGCAAAGCAATAACCGAATGAACGGAGGGCGCACGGCACGGAAAAAATTTACTGTTATTTTTTTCACATTACAAAATGTTTTGCTACCTTTGCCACGTCGGACGCATGTTTGCATGGGTCCGCACGAGTTAGGTTAAATATTGAGTGTCGAATTAAACACACGTAAAAATCATGATTACCAAAACGGATCTGAAGAAGTACGGAATTTCGGACGCAGCCGAAATCGTGTACAACCCCTCCTACGACGAACTGTTCCGCGAGGAGACCAAACCGGGCCTGGAGGGCTTCGAGAAAGGACAACTGACCGACATGGGCGCCGTGAACGTCATGACGGGCGTCTACACGGGCCGCTCGCCCAAGGACAAGTTCTTCGTTCTGGACGATACCACGCGCGACACCATCTGGTGGACCTCCGACGAGTACAAGAACGACAACAAACCCGTCACCGGAGAGGCGTGGAAGGAGCTGAAGAAGATCGCCGCCGACGAGCTGTCGGGCAAGAAACTCTACGTGGTGGACACGTTCTGCGGCGCCAACGAGAACACGCGCCTCAAAATCCGTTTCATCATGGAGGTAGCCTGGCAGGCGCACTTCGTGAAGAACATGTTCATCCGCCCCACCGACGCCGAGCTGGAGCAGTACGGCGAACCCGACTTCGTGGTGCTCAACGCCTCGAAAGCCAAGGTGACGAACTATAAGGAGCTGGGCCTGAACTCCGAGACGGCCGTGGTCTTCAACCTCACCGAGAAGATGCAGGTCATCATCAACACCTGGTACGGCGGCGAAATGAAGAAAGGCATGTTCTCCTACATGAACTACCTGCTGCCGCTCAAGGGCATCGCGTCGATGCACTGCTCGGCCAACACCAACGAGCAGGGCGAGACGGCCATCTTCTTCGGTCTGTCGGGCACGGGCAAGACCACCCTTTCGACCGACCCCAAGCGCCAGCTCATCGGCGACGACGAGCACGGCTGGGACGACGACGGCGTATTCAACTTCGAGGGCGGCTGCTACGCCAAGGTCATCAACCTCTCGAAGGAGAACGAACCCGACATCTGGAACGCCATCCGCCGCAACGCGCTGCTGGAGAACGTCACCGTGAACGCCGAGGGCGCCATCGACTTCGCCGACAAGTCGGTGACCGAGAACACGCGCGTGTCGTACCCGATCTACCACATCGAGAACATCGTGAAACCCGTGTCGAAAGCCCCGGCCGCCCGCAAGGTGATCTTCCTGTCGGCCGACGCCTTCGGTGTGCTGCCTCCGGTGTCGATCCTCACGCCCGAGCAGACCAAGTACTACTTCCTGTCGGGCTTCACGGCCAAGCTCGCCGGCACCGAGCGCGGCATCACCGAGCCCACGCCGACCTTCTCGGCATGCTTCGGCGCCGCATTCCTCTCGCTGCACCCCACCAAGTACGGCGAGGAGCTGGTGAAGCGCATGAAGCAGTCGGGCGCCACGGCCTACCTGGTGAACACCGGCTGGAACGGCACCGGCAAGCGCATCTCGATCAAGGACACGCGCGGCATCATCGACGCCATCCTCGACGGTTCGATCGACAAGGCGCCGACCAAGATGCTGCCCATCTTCGACTTCAAGATCCCGACCGCACTGCCGGGCGTCGATCCCGCCATCCTCGACCCGCGCGACACCTACGCGGACGCCGCGGAGTGGGAGCGCCGCGCCGAGGATCTGGCCGCACGCTTCGTGAAAAACTTCACCAAGTTCACGGGAAACGACGAGGGCAAGAGCCTCGTAGCCGCCGGACCGAAGACGAAGTAATCCCCCCGGCGTCCCGACGGCGAGCGCCGCACGGACATCCGCAATGACAAACCCCCGGAGCCAGCAGGCTCCGGGGGTTTTCCGTCGCATCGGCGCCGCTCCCGCACTCTCCCGCGGCACAGCACAGCACAGCACGACACAGCACGGCACAGCACGACACAGCACGAATACAACACACGGCGACTGGCATACGCCGCATCCGGCCGCAAAGCCCAGCCCCGCGACAGCAGCGGCGGCCCGCAGGCGCCTCAGCCCCGCCGCTTGTAACGCGAGGGCGAGGTGCCCGTATGCTGCTTGAAATATTTGCCAAAAAAGGACTGCGTGCTGAAATTCAGCTCGTAGGCGATCTCCTGGATGCTCAGGCCCGAATACTTGAGCAGCGTCTTGGCTTCGAGGATCACCGATTCGTCGATCCACCGCGCGGCGGTCTTGCCGCTCACCTCCTTCACCACCGACGACAGGTACTTGGGCGTGATGCCCAACTGCCGGGCGTAGAATCCGACGTTGCGTTCGCGTTTGTTGTACTGTTCGAGCAGGTTCATGAACTCCTCGAAGATCACCTCGCAGCGCCCCTGCTTCCGCTCGCCCTTCTGCTCGCGGAGGTTGATCTCGGTGATGATGTAGAACACGGCGGTGAAGAGCGTGCGGATGATCTCGTGGCGGTAGCGCTCCTTGTCGCTTTGGAGCATGGTCTTGACCAGGCGGAACAGCTGGCGGATCTCCGACACGTCCTGCTCGGTGACCTTCAGCACGGGGTCCTTGCCGAAACGCATGTAGATGGGAAGCGACGTGGAGATGTCGATCTGGATCTCGTTCACGAACGACTTGGAGAAAGCCAGGCAGTAGGCCATGGCGTCGGGCGACGACTTCACGGTGCGGATCACGCTGTCCGGATTGAAGAAGACCACCATGTTCGGCCGCACGACGTAGGTCTCCATGTCGATCGACACCGTGGCCTCGCCCTGCATCATGATGATGACCGCGAAACCGTCGATCGTGACCGAATAGGCGCTGGTGGTGTTGTTCTGCGCATCGAGCGAGGTAATCACCATGTCGTCCGACAAATAGGAGACGTCGTGCATCTCCTTCTTGATGCGCGAAATCGAAACCTTGTGCAGGCTCCGGCTGTTCGCCGTCCGCTCCGTGTGCTCTTTTCTGCCGTTCATATCCCCCGTGTTCGAAGCACAAAAATAGGAAAAAAGCGACGAATTCGCAATTCCGGAGCCGTTTTATACGCCGCGCGGACAGACGATGCGCAGTTCGCCCCGGAGGCACTCGACCCGCAGCGGGAAGTGCGGTCCGGGCTGGCCATCGACATCCGTCGGCTCGTCGATCGGCGACACGATCTCGAAGCGCCGGGCCCTCAGGTGGCGCACGCAGCGCGGACGTCCGCCCAGCGCATAGCGCACCATGCCGAAGGCCGTGGTGAACCAGCCCCGCTTTTCGAGCATCAGGCACTCGAAGATGCCGTCGCGCACGCTCGCTGCGCGCGCCAGGCGGAAGCCGCCGGCCGTCTCGCCGTTGAATATCAGCGTCATGAGCGCATTGCAGGTGTAGCGGTCGCCGTCGGCCTCGATCCGCAGCGGCACGCCGTGTATCGAACGCAGCTCGCGCAGGCCCTCGATCAGGTAGGCCATCTTGCCGACGCGGTGCTTGCGCGTGTCGGGCGTATGCTGCGAGGTGGTGGTGAAGATGCCGAAACTGAAGACGTTCACGAAATAGCGGCCGTTCGCCAGACCGCAGTCCACCCGCTCGACGCGCCCCGCGGCGATCTGACGCGCCGCCGTCAGCGGGTCGTGCGCCATGCCCAGCGCCCCCGCGAAGTCGTTGGCCGTACCCATCGGTATGACCCCGATCCGCACGTCGAGCCCCTTGGCCTTCATGCTGTTCACCACGAAGTTCACCGTGCCGTCGCCGCCCGCGGCCACCAGCAGGTCGATCCCTTCGCGTCCGTCGAACGGATTGACCGCGAAATCGATGGCCACCGCCTCCATGCGGTAGCCGTGCTCGCCGAATATGCGGCATATCTCCTCCGCGGGCGCAGCGGCGCGGCCCCGGCCGGATTTTCTGTTATATAGAAATATCGCCTCTTTCATACATGATTTCTGTCGCGCTCCGCCGGAGCGCACGGCCCCCCGGCCGCTCAATCCAACAACAACGCCTCCATCGCGGGCGAGACGTACTCCTCGTAGCCCCCGTCGGGCGCCGCGAGGATGAAATAGACCCGGGCCTCCGCATCGGCGCGCACGCGTTCGAGCGCCGCGTCGGCCCCCATCGCCAGGTACATCGTGCCCAGCGCGTCGGCCTCGGCGCACGTGGGCGCCGCCACCGTGACCGACAGCAGGCGCGACAGCGCGCTGCGCCCCGTGCGGGGGTCGATCGTGTGGGCCACCTTCGCGCCGTCGGCGCCGACGTAGTAGCGGCGGTAGTTGCCCGACGTGGCCAGCCCGCCCCCGCTCATGCGGAGGCGCCGCTGCACCGAGGCGCCGCAGAGGTCGTTCCCGTCGAACGGCGTCTCGACCCCGATGCGCCACGGACCGCCCGAGGCATTGACGCCCCGGCAGCGGATCTCGCCCCCGATCTCCACGAGGTAGTTGCGGGCCCCCGCGCGCTCGACCAGCGCCGCCAGCAGATCGACCGTGTAGCCCTTGGCCACGGAGTTGAAGTCGAGCTGCACGCGCGGATCCGCCTTCACCAGGCGTCCGCCCTCGATGCGCACCTTCCCGCGCCCCACGAAGCGGAGGATCGAATCGACGTCGGGCGCCGCATCGGCCGCACGTCCGGCAAAGCCCCACGCCTCGACGAGCGGCTTGACCGTGACGTCGTACACGCCGCCGCTGAGCGCCCCCACGCTGTCCGCGAGCCGCAGGCAGTAGGCGATGTGCGCGTCCACCGAATCGGTGCGGTTGTCGTTCAGCCGGCTCAGCAGCGACTCCTCCTCGAAGATCGACATCGAGGCCCGCGCCTCGCGGTCGAGCCGCAGCGCGGCGTCGCGCAGCTGCCGGGCGGTCATGCCGCGCACGTCGGCCGTCACGCGGAACGTGGTGCCCAGCATCACGCCCTCCGCCGCGACGTACCCGCCGCGCGGCGCGCATCCGCACACCGCGAGCGCCGCCGCTGCGCAGAGCGCCCGAATACCGTATTTCATCCGCTTCATCATGGGTCCGGCGGCAAATTTAGCGTTTTTCGCCGGACCCCGGAACATTTTGCCCCGAATTTACCCCAAAAAGGTGAAAAATCGCGCGTTGCGCGTTGCGGATCGGAAATAAATTCATACCTTTGCCGAACGCTCTGGCGTTATTCACGGTAAGGGGAATGCGTCGTAGAGTGGAACTGTATAAACATCATTCAAAATGGCTTATTTGACAGCAGAGAAAAAGCAGGAGCTTTTCGGTACGTACGGCAAGTCTAACACGGATACGGGCTCTCCCGAGAGCCAGATCGCACTGTTTTCCTACCGTATCAGCCACCTTACGCAACACCTCAAGAACAACCGGCACGACTTCGGCACCCAGCGGGCACTGCTCCGTCTGGTAGGCAAGCGCCGCCAGTTGCTGGAGTACCTCAAGGAGGTCGATATCGAGCGCTACCGCGCCATCGTGAAGACGCTCAACCTCCGCAAGTAATCCGGAAAGAGAAATGAAGGCAATTCCCTTCCGCGGAGTTGCCTTCGTTTTTCGACAGGCGTTTTTCCGCCCCGCCACGCGCCGGACGCGCCGGACGGGCCGGGTGCAGCCCCGCAGGAGCGGAGACGCGCCGCGCAATCACACAGAAAGAAACTCACAGGTATATAAAATCATGGAAGAAAAGAAACTGTACAATGCCGTGCAGAAGTTCATAACGCTCGCCGACGGACGCGAGATTATGATCGGGACCGGCAAGCTGGCCAAGCAGGCCGACGGCTCCGTGGTCGCGAAGCAGGGCGACACGATGCTGCTGGCGACCGTGGTAGCGGCCAAGGACGCGAAACCCGACACGGACTTCATGCCCCTTCAGGTAGAATATAAGGAGAAATACGCCGCATGCGGCCGCTATCCCGGCGGCTTCATGAAGCGCGAAGGCAAGGCCAACGACAGCGAAATCCTGGTTGCACGCCTCATCGACCGCGCACTCCGCCCCCTCTTCCCCTCGGATTACCATGCCGAAGTTTACGTCACGGTGAACCTCATCTCGGCGGACAAGGACATTCAGCCCGACGCGCTGGCCGGCCTGGCCGCCTCGGCGGCGCTCGCCGTGTCGGACATTCCGTTCGGCGGCCCCATCTCGGAGGTGCGCGTGGCGCGCATCGCGGGCGAGTACGTCATCAACCCCACATTCTCGCAGATGCAGGACGTAGACCTCGACATCATGGTCGGCGGTACGATCGACAACATCCTGATGGTCGAGGGTGAAATGAAGGAGGTGTCGGAAGAGGTGATGCTCGGCGCCATCAAGTTCGCGCACGAGGAGATCAAGAAGCACTGCGCCGTGCAGATCGAACTCTCGAAGGAGCTGGGCAAGGACGTGAAGCGCACCTACTGCCACGAGGTGAACGACGAGGAGCTGCGCCAGACCATCATCCGCGAGCTCTACGACCGCGCCTACGCCATCGCCACGAGCGGCACGATGAAACACGAGCGCGAGGAGCTGTTCAACGCCCTTGAGGCCGAGTTCGCCTCGCGCTACCCGGAGGAGGAGCTCACGGAGAAGGCTCCGCTGATCCACAAATACTTCCATGACGACGTGCAGAAGAAGGCCATGCGCAACATGATCCTCGACGAGGGCAAGCGCCTCGACGGCCGCCGCACGGACGAAATCCGCCCCATCTGGTGCGAGACGAACTACCTGCCCGCGGCGCACGGCTCGGCCGTCTTCACGCGCGGCGAAACGCAGGCGCTGGCGACCGTGACGCTCGGCACCAAGATGGACGAGAAGGTCAAGGACGAGGTGCTCGTGCAGGGCACCGAGCAGTTCGTGCTCCACTACAACTTCCCGCCCTTCTCGACGGGCGAGGCCAAGGCCGCACGCGGCCTGAGCCGCCGCGAGATCGGCCACGGCCACCTGGCATGGCGCGCCCTCAAGCCGATGATTCCGCTGGGCGAGGAGAATCCCTACGCCGTGCGCATCGTGTCCGACATCCTCGAATCGAACGGTTCGTCGTCGATGGCCACGGTATGCGCCGGCACGTTGGCGCTGATGGATGCCGGCGTGAAGATGAAGAAGCCCGTGTCGGGCATCGCCATGGGTCTGATCTCCGACTCGGAGACGGGCCGCTGGGCCGTGCTGTCGGACATCCTCGGCGACGAAGACCACCTGGGCGACATGGACTTCAAGGTGACGGGCACGAAGGACGGCATCACCGCCACGCAGATGGACATCAAGGTGGACGGCCTCTCGTACGAGGTGCTGGCCAAGGCGCTCGAACAGGCGCGCGTGGGCCGCATGCACATCCTCGGCAAGCTCACCGACTGCATCGCCGAGCCGCGCGAGGAGTACAAGCCCTTCGTGCCGCGCATCGTGCAGATCACCATCCCGCAGGATATGATCGGCGCCGTGATCGGCCCCGGCGGCAAGGTGATCCAGGACATCCAGAAGACCACCGGCACGACCATCACCATCACCGAGGAGGACAACAAGGGTTACGTGGACATCTTCGGCGTGGACAAGGCGGCGCTCGACGGCGCACTGGCCCGCATCAAGGCCATCGTGGCCATCCCCGAGGTAGGCGAGACCTACGTGGGCAAGATCCGTTCGATCGTGGCGTTCGGCGCCTTCGTGGAGATCATGCCCGGCAAGGACGCACTGCTCCACATTTCGGAGATCGACTACAAGCGCTTCGAGACCATGGACGAGACCGGACTGAAGGAGGGCGACACCATCGAGGTGAAACTCATCGGCCTGGATCCCAAGACCAACAAGCTGAAACTGTCGCGCAAGGCGCTGCTGCCCAAGCCCGAGGGCTATGTGGAGCGCGAGCGCCGTCCGCGCGGCGAGCGTCGCGGCGGAGGTCGCGAATAGCATCCGGTCGGGGCGCCCGGCACGGGTGCCCCGACCTTGAAAAAATCCGCAGGGGAATATTGCATATTTGACGCTGATTCCCTATATTTGCGGTGTTCCGGCCCGATGTCGGAGCACCGCGAAAGCGGTTTCCGGAGCGATTCGGAACAAAATGTGCAAACAGACAGATTCAATAAACACTTTTAAATTCTTAAACGATCATGAAAAAGATGATGAAACTGAGCCTTGTACTCGCGGCTGCCGCCCTGGCATTCTCGAGCTGCAACTGCTTCAAGCAGATGGCCCAGCACAAGGATGACGTAAAACTCACCTGCACGCCCGAAGTGCTCGAACTGAACAACGGCGTAGTCGCCGCAGACATCAACGTCACGTTCCCCGAGCAGTATTTCAACAAGAAGGCCGTACTGAAGGTTACCCCCGTACTCGTATTCGAGGGCGGCGAGCTGGCCGCAGCTCCGGTTTACCTCCAGGGTTCGAAGGTAGACGACAACTATACCGTAGTGGGCCGCGATAACGTGGGTACGTTCTCGCACCACGTGGAGTTCCCCTACGACGCACGCATGCAGCTCAGC
>VSOO01000060.1 GCA_009774895.1 Alistipes sp.
CGGGGGCCCGGTCAGTGGGAGTGCGGAGCGTTTCGCTGCCTGAGGGGCCGGTGGAAACGCAGTCGGGGCCGTCCGGCAACGCTCCGGCCGGCCCCGACTGTATTCCGGGTCGCCTCTAAAGCAGCGATTCGAGGATCTGCACGGCATTGAGCGCCGCGCCTTTGCGGATCTGGTCGCTCACGCACCAGAAAGTCAGTCCGTTGTCGCATGTGAGGTCCTTGCGCACGCGGCCCACGTACACGGGGTCCTCGCCGGCGAGGAAGAGGGGCATGGGGTAGCGCTTGCCGGCCGGGTCGTCCATCAGCACCACGCCCTCCGCACGGGCGAACGCCTCGCGCGCCTCGGCGACGCTGACCGGACGCTCGGTCTCGACCCACACGCTCTCGGAGTGGGCGCGCATGACCGGCACGCGCACGCACGTCGCCGACACCGCGATGTCGGAGTGCATGATCTTGCGCGTCTCGTGGTACATCTTCATCTCCTCCTTCGTGTAGTCGTTGTCCTGGAAGACGTCGATGTGCGGTATGACGTTGTAGGCGAGCTGGAATGCGAATTTCGAAACCGGGGGCTCCGCGCCGCCGGCCAGCGCGGCGTGCTGCGCCGTCAGTTCGTCCATCGCCGCGGCGCCCGCGCCGCTGGCCGACTGGTAGGTGGCCACGTGCGCGCGGCGGATGTGCGACAGACGCTCTATGGCCTGCAAGGCCACGACCATCTGGATCGTGGTGCAGTTGGGGTTGGCGATGATCCGCCGGGGTGCGTTCTTCGCGTCGGCGGCGTTCACCTCGGGCACCACCAGAGGCACCTCCTCGTCCATGCGGAATGCGCTCGAATTGTCGATCATCACCGTGCCGTGGCGCGTGATCGTCCCGGCGAACTCGCGCGACGTGCCCGCACCCGCCGACACGAGGGCGAAATCTACGCCGCGGAAATCGTCGTTGTGCTGCAACAGCTTCACCGTCAGCTCGCGGCCCCGGAACCGGTAGGTGCGGCCCGCACTCCGCTCGGAGCCGAAGAGCAGCAATTCGTCGATCGGCAGCGCACGCTGCTCCAGAATACGCAGGAACTCCTGCCCCACGGCGCCGCTGGCGCCCACGATTGCGATTCTCATTTTCTATGCGTTTTTAATGTCGTTTTCCTTGCTCCCGGCCCTCTTCCGCCTTGCGGGGCCCGTTCGGCACCGCGCCCGGTCTTGCCGTGAATGTTCGTTTGCCGCCTCGCGAGTGCCCGTTCGGCCCTGCGCCCGGACTGCCGAAAAAGGTTGCGCTTTGCACGGCCGTTTTCCGCCTCGGCGATCCCTGCGGCTTCCGGTCCCGGCTGCGGCCGTCGGTTTCCGCCTCCGCATGCTCCCGCCGCCCGGGGCGGGGTCAGTCGAAGAACTCCTCCTCCTCGTCGATGCCTCCCTCCACCGAGTGTCCGTCGTAGACGTCGGGGTCGTTGCAGTCGTAGTGCGGCATGAGGGGCGGGCGCACGAAGCGGTCGGTGCGGTATACGCCCTGGCGGCCGTCGGCATAGACCTTCGTGAGGAAGTCGCCCACGATGGGCAGCGCCACCACGCCGCCCTCGCCTCGTGCGGCGAGGTGCATGGCCTGATCCTCGCCGCCGACCCATGCGCCCATCACCAGCTTGGGCGTCACGCACATGAACCAGGCGTCGCGGTTCTTGTTCGAGGTGCCGGTCTTGCCGCCCACCTCCACGCCGTCGAGTCCGTACTGCCACTTCAGGCGGCCCGCCGTACCCGCCGTCACCACGCCCTGCAACATCGTGAGCATGGTGTAGGCCGTGGTTTCGCTCACGGCGTCCTGCGACTGGGGGATGAAGCTGGCGATCTGGTTGCCCTGGCGGTCCTCGATGCGCGTGACGAAGATCGGGTCGTTGTGCACGCCCTCGTTGGCGAAGGTCGAGAAGGCACTCGCCAGCTCGTATACGTTCGACTCGGAGGTGCCCAGGCAGAGCGCCGGCACGGGGTCGATGTAGCTGCGGATGCCCATGTTGTGGATGAAGTCGGCCACGGCCGCGGGCTGCTTGGCCTGCTTCATGATCCAGGCCGAGTAGTTGTTGCGGCTGCGGGCCAGGCCCCAGCTCAGGGGGTGGAGCTCGCCGAGCTGCTCCACCTTGCCGGCCTCCTTGGGCGACCAGGCGGTGCCGTTGGCCGTCTCGATGGTCACGGGCAGGTTCGGCACGGGCGTGCAGGGCGTCATGCCGAGGTGGTCGATGGCGAAGGTGTAGACGAAAGGTTTGATCGTCGAGCCGATCTGACGCTTGCCCTGGCGCGCCATGTCGTACTTGAAGTAGCGGAAGTTCGGGCCGCCGACGTAGGCCTTGACGAAGCCCGTGCGGGGGTCCATCGCCACGAATGCCGCACGCATGATCCGCTTGTGGTGGAGGATCGAGTCGCGCGGCGACATCACCGTGTCGCGTTCGCCCCGGTAGGTGAAGACCTTCATGGGCTGCGCGCGGTCGAACGCCGCCTCGATCTCGCGCTCCGAGGCGCCCGCAGCCTTCATCTCGCGCCAGCGGTCCGACGAGCGCACCGCACGCCGCACGATGCGTTCGCGCTCGGCGGGCGAAGCGTCGAGGAAGAGCACCTTCGTGCGTTTGTACTGGGCGTCCATCTGCGGCTGGATCACCGTTTCCATCTGTTTCTGCACGGCCTGCTCGGCATAGGTCTGCATCGCCGAGTTGATCGTGGTGTAGATCTTCAGTCCGTCGCGGTAGATGTTGTAGGGCGTGCCGTCGGCCTTGCGGTTCTTGCGGCACCAGCCGTAGAGCGGGTTCTCCTCGTATTCGCGCAGCGCCTGTTCGTAGTCCCAGTCGTTGCCGTAGTGGCGGCGCTGGGGTTTGTCGGCGTTCATCACCAGGCGCAGCATCTCGCGGAAGTAGGTCGCCGAGCCCTCGTTGTGCGACACGGGTTTGTAGTTCAGCACGATGGGCAGCACGCAGAGCGAGTCGCGCTGCGCCGCGTCGAGGGCTCCGGCCGCCTCCATGCGCTGCAACACGAGGTTGCGGCGCGCTAGGGCGTTCTCGGGGTTGCGCACGGGCGAGTAGCGCGTGGGGGCGTTCACCACGCCCACGAGCATGGCCGCCTCCTGGATGTTGAGTTCGTGGGGTTCCTTATTAAAGAAGGTGTGGGCCGCCGACTTGATGCCGTAGGCGTTCGATCCGTACTCCACCGTGTTGAGGTACATGGCGGCGATCTCCTCCTTCGTGTAGTTGTATTCGAGCTTGAGGGCCGTGATCCACTCCTTGAGTTTCGAGAGCACCAGCTTGCCGGTGCGGGCGATGCGTCCGCGGCGTCCGACCGTGTCGCGCGGGAAGAGGTTCTTGGCCAGCTGCTGCGAGATGGTCGAGCCGCCGCCCTGCGACGTGTTGCGCAGCGCCACGGTCTTCACGCCCACGCGCACCAGCGACGGCAGGTCGATGCCCGAGTGGCTGCGGAAGCGCGCGTCCTCGGTGGCCACGAGCGCCGCGACGATGGGCGGCACGCTGCGTCCGTCGAGCCGCAGGTGCTGCGTCGAGTCGGCCGGAAAGAGGTCGGCGTACTGCACGTAGGAGCGGTTCTGCACGAAGAACGAGCCGATGACCTTGCCGTCTTCGGAGTAGATTTCGGTCGCGAGGTTGCTTTTCGGGTTTTCGAGCTCCTCGAACGAGGGCATGCGGCCGAAAAGTCCCGCCGCGGTCAGCAGCAGCATGACCAGCAGCACCGCCACCGGTGCGAACGCCACGATCCAGATCCAGCGGATCGCTTCCTGCGATATGTTCGTCTTTTTCTTCTTGTCCATAATGCGGAATTTGTCGCAAAAATACGAAATTATTCGCTCCGTTGTCAAAACGGAAGCCCGAAACCCGCTCCGACCCACACGCTGCGGCCCGAGGGTTTCCATACCGAGAGCTTGACGCTCGACGTGGCGGATGCCGGCTGGCGGAAGAGGTTGATGTCGAACACCAGGTCGCCGCCCCACGACCAGAGTCGGGTCGTGCCGCGCCCCGTGTCGGTGCGGAACTGCGCGTAGTCGCCGCCCGCATTGAGCCGGATGCGCTTGACGTAGAGCACCGAGGGTATGCCGCCCTCGGGGTAGCACAGCGGGAACTGATAATCAACGGAAACGGCCAGGTAATTATTGCTCCGGATATCCGACGGGTCAAAGCCGCGCGGGATGAGCCGCGCCGACTTGTAGCTCAGGAAGCGCTGGCCCGAGGGGAGCTTGTAGCCGCCGATCGAGGTCTGGTAGGTCGCGGCCGCCGTGAGCGAGTTGTGGGCGAAGAACCCCGGGGTGTAGACGCGTCCGTAGAGCGACACCAGGTCGCTGAAGTGGCCGTTGGTGGGGTTGAGCGCATAGTTCGCCGCGAGCTGCCAGGCCCAGGGCGGCGCGAAGTCGCGGTGTGCGGCGCGCACCGCATCGGAGAAGGCCGCGCCGAAGGTGAGCTTGTGCAGTCCCGTGCGGAATCCGATCGTCTCGATGTTGCCGATCGTGCCGTTCTCCTTGTCCACGCGGAGCTGGCCCACGTTGGCCACCATTCCGTTGGAGAAGTTCCAGGAGGCCGAGAGCGTCAGCTGCCGCGTGCGGTAGCCGCGCTGGAAGACCAGCGGCAGCGAGGCTGCGGCGCCCAGCGAGTAGTAGCGTCCCGGGGCCGGGAGGTGCTGGCGCTGCACCTCCCCCGTCTCGGGATCGACCTGCGCGAGGGCGTAGACCTCGCGCTGTCCGCCGTAGGCGCCCTCCGCGTCGAGCCGCACGCCCAGTCCGAAGTAGCGAAGCGCCGCACGCACCAGCGAGCCGTCGCGGCGGTTCCAGCCGTAGGAGACGAACCCCTCGGCGTTCGAGAGCAGGTTCTGCGACACGAGCGTCGCACCTATATTAACAGCCACGTTGTGCTCCTCGACCAGCGCGAAGGGGTCGAACGAGACCGGCATCCAGCTGTGGAACTTCACCAGCGTGGGCACCTTCGGATAGCGCCGCACGCGGTGCGCACGGCGCAGGGCGGCCGAGTCGGCGGGAGAGAAGCGCACCGTGTCGAGGTTCACCACGTCCCAGCGTCTGCGCGGCGGATTGACCCGGTTGCGGGGCAGCGGCGAGGGCTCCACGGGAACCTGCAACACGTCGCGGGGCTGCACGGCCACGGCGTAACCCCGCGGGCCGCATGTCGCGACGTAGAGATCCTGCGGTCCGGGCGCGGGTGCGAACGAGCCGTAGGCCGACTCCGTGACGCGCGTTTCGCGGCCGGTGGCCGGGTCGAAGCAGTGCGCCTCGTCGAGTCCGGAGGCGATGGACCCGAACCAGAGCTTGCCCTGGCCGGCCCTCAGGTCGCTCAGCGTGACGTAGGCGCCCCGCGTCAGCGCCACGGGGCCCGTCTCCTCCATGCGGCCGAGTCACATGCCCGAGTCGTCGGTCGCCAGCACGTAGAGGGCCTGCGAGCGCTCCTCCCACGTCAGACCGTGGAGTTCGCACCCCACGGGCACGGGCATGCGCCGCTCGCCGGCGTCGTCGCGCACCACCACCGCGTAGCGTCCGTCGGGCGCATATTCGACCCACGCCAGTGTCGCGGCCGCCACGACCGTGGGGTAGAGCGCGGCGCGTACTCCGTGCTCGGTGCGGGGCTTGCCGTCGGCCAGGTCGAGGTAGCAGAGCTGCGAATCGACCCGCTGTTCGAAGAGCAGCGAGCGCCGGTACTCGGTCCACCACACGCGGCCGTAGCCCGCATCGGGGCGGGTCGAGAGGCTTCCCGTGCGGCAGAGGAGGCGTTCGCCGCCCGTGCGGGGGTCGAGGAGCACGAAGCGGGCCGTGCGGTCGAGATCCTCGCGCAGGGCCAGCACGGTGGTGTCGCCCAGGGGCAGCGGCCAGCGGTAGGTCGTGTAGTTGCCCTCGGGCAGGGGGGTGAGGGGCCGGGCGCTGTCCTGCGTCCGGGGCAGCGACGACCAGAAGCGGTGCAGGTCGTCGAACGTGTCGCGGAAGAGGCGCTTGACGCCCGTGCCGTAGAACTTGCGGAGCGCCACGGGCGTGGTGAAGAGCAGGTAGGGGTTGCGCACGCTGTACCAGGCCACCTTGTCCCAGATGTTCTCGCCGTAGCGCGTGTCGGCATAGGCGCAGAGCTGATAGCCCAGCCGGTAGTGGTCGGGCACCATGTCGCGGTACGAGCCGCAGAACCACTTGTCGGGGTTGCGGCGCCGGTGCGCGAAGTCGCCCATCGCGCGGTATTCGATCGTGAAGCGGGGCTGGAGCGCGCGTCCGTAGGAGGACATGGCCGTTTCGGACATCACCGCGTCGCCCTCGATGGCCCACACGGGCATGAAGAGCAGGCCGATGGTGGCGCCCTGCTGGCCCAGCAGCCAGCTCGCCGCGCGGATCACGCCGCGGTTGAGGTTGTTGTACTGCACGGCGTGGCGGTATTCGTGCGCCACGAGCTGCTTGACCCACGGCATCGAGTAGCCGTCGATGGCGGGCGACGTGAGGAACTCCACGCGTTTCGGGAGCCACATCACCAGGCCGTTGGAGCGGAAGTTCATCGGGTGCAGCACGAACGGGATGCGCATCGGGCCGTGGCGGAAGCCGTAGCCGATCGACGGACGCACCGCCTCGATGTAGCGGAGCGTGCGCAGCGCGGTCGCGGACGCCGTGTCGGGGCTGATGATCCTTACGTCGGGCGTGCGGATGGCGTGCCAGCGCAGCGATGCGGGGTCGGAGCCCCACGTGTAGTACTGCGCCGCGGCCGGCGCTGCGAACGCCAGGGCCGCGACGAGGAGCAGGATGCGTATCGCGCGCGCTCCCACGCCGCCTCAGGCACCCGCCTTTTTGCAGCGGTAGCCCGCCGCGGTGAGGATTGCCACGACCCGGTCGCGGTGGTCGCCCTGAATGACGATCTCGCCCTCCTTGGCCGTGCCGCCCACGCCGCATTTCTGCTTGAGCATGCGGGCCAGCTCCGCCAGGTCGTCCGCGCGGCCCTCGAAGCCCCGCACGAGGGTCACGGTCTTGCCGCCCCGCTGCTTGCGGTCGAGCCACACGCGCAGCTCCTGCCGTTCGGGTGCGAGGGTTTCGGGTTCGGGTTCGGCGCCCGTGTCGTATTCGTAGTCGGGGTCGGTCGAGTAGACCATTCCGAGGCGTGCTTTCCAGTCGCTTGTCATCGTCGTTGTCCGGATCGGTTTTTTTCCTCCCTTTTCGGGGCACGATCCGTTGTGCAAAAGTAATAAAAATCCTATCTTTGTCGGTAGTATGGCACGTACGATCGTAGAAAAACTCCGCCGCATCGACGCCGGGGCGCCCGAGGCGCTCCCCGAGCTGCTGCCGCACGACCCCGCGGTGCGGCTGGTGCGGGTCTTCGTCGAGGGATACGAGGATGTGGCGTTCTGGCGCGGCATCTTCGACCACTTCCGCAACCCCTACCTGCGGTTCGAGATCTCGGTGCCCACGCGTCCCGACCTTCCGAAGGGCAAGAAGGTGCTGCTGAGCATGATCCCCGAATCGTCGGAGGAGCTGCTGCTGTGCGTCGATTCCGACTTCGACTACCTGTTCGGCGACCGAACGCCCCAGTCGCGCGAGGTGAACGGCACGCAGCACATGTTCCACACCTATGCGTACGCCACCGAGAACTTCCTCTGCTGGGCTCCGTCGCTGCACAACGTCTGCGTGAAGGCCACCAAGAACGACGCGCGCATCTTCGACTTCGTGGAGTTCATGGACCGCTACTCCGAGACGATCTACCCGCTCTTCCTGTGGTATGCCTTTTCGGCGTACAGCGCCACCGAGGCGGCTTTTCCGCTCGCCGAGTTCAAGGCCGCGGTGCGCCTGGGCTACCTCGACATACGCAACAACGGCGCCGAAACCATCGCCTGGCTCGCGCGCAATACGGCCAAGCGCGAACAGCTGCTCCGCCGCCGCTTCCCCCACATGATCGAGCCGATGAAGGAGTTCGAGCAGCAGCTCCTGCGGCGCGGCGTGACGCCCCGCACCACCTACCTCTACATGCACGGCCACACGCTCATGGACTGCGTGGTGCTCGTGGCGCTGAACGCCGTGTGCGAGAAGCTGCGCCAGATGGCCGTGGCGCGCATCAACGCCTCGCGCAAGGAGGGCGTGGCCCTGCGCAACGAGATGGCCAACTACACCAATTCGCTGCGCTCGATCCGCGACGTTCTGCTCGACAACGAGATCTACACCTCCTGTCCGCTCTACAAGCGGCTCGGCCGCGACATCGGCAAGTACCTCCTG
>VSOO01000061.1 GCA_009774895.1 Alistipes sp.
CCCTTCTTGAGCCATTTGCGGTTGGCTTTGAGTGCCGCAGGGTTCATGGCTACCAGCACATCGCAATAGTCGCCCGTGTAGATCTCGCTGTTCTCCCAAAAATTAAAAAAAAATCCGGAAACGCCCGCTACGGTTCCCTGCGGGGCGCGGATTTCGGCGGGATAGTCGGGGAATGTGGAGATTCCGTTGCCGAACAGTGCCGAGGTGTCGGAAAAAAGCGTACCCGTAAGCTGCATGCCGTCGCCCGAGTCGCCCGAAAAGCGAATCACGACGTCCTGCAACTCTTGTACATTGGTTTTGTCCATGCCTTTAAGTTGTGTTATGATTTGGTTTTTCAAAAACGTAGGACAAATGTAGGAATTTATTATCGGATACCATCCTTTTTTATGAAAATTTTAACGGATCGGAACTTTTTTCCGTTTTTTCGTGCGTTCCGCGCCGTTCGGCCGATGCCGGAAACGGCATAATTCGTGTGTCGTTGCGGGCGCACGGTGCGACGAAAGGAAAAATTTCGTATTTTTGTGGAAAATTCATTCTGCCATGCAAACCAAGCTGCTGCTTTACAATACGCTCACCCGCCGCAAGGAGGAGTTCGAGCCGATCAATCCGCCCCATGTGGGCATGTACGTGTGCGGTCCCACGGTCTACGGCGACCCGCACCTGGGCCATGCGCGCCCGGCCGTGACCTTCGACCTGCTGTTCCGCTACCTTCGTTCGCTCGGCTACAAGGTGCGCTACGTGCGCAACATCACCGACGTGGGGCACCTGGAGCACGATGCCGACGACGGCGAGGACAAGATCGCGCGCAAGGCCCGCCTCGAACAGCTCGAACCGATGGAGGTGGCGCACTTTTACACCGAGCGCTACCACCGGGCGATGGATGCGCTCAACGTCGAGTCCCCCTCGATCGAGCCCCGCGCCTCGGGCCACATCATCGAGCAGATCGCTTTCGTGCAGCGGATCCTCGACCGGGGTTTCGCCTACGTCTCGAACGGTTCGGTCTACTTCGACGTAGAGGCATATAATAAGAAGTATCGCTACGGCCGCCTGTCGGGCCGCAACCTCGACGACATCGTGGCCAACACGCGCGAGCTGGACGGCCAGGGCGACAAGCGCCATTCTTACGACTTCGCGCTGTGGAAGAAGGCGGCGCCCGAGCACATCATGCACTGGCCTTCGCCCTGGAGCGAGGGCTTCCCCGGCTGGCACATGGAGTGCTCGGCCATGAGCACCAAGTATCTGGGCGAGCGGTTCGATATCCATGGCGGCGGCATGGACCTCATGTTCCCCCACCACGAGTGCGAGATCGCCCAGGCCACGGCGGCCCTCGGCCACGACTCGGCAGCCTGCTGGGTGCACAACAACATGATTACCATCAACGGCAAGAAAATGGGCAAGTCGCTGGGCAACTTCATCACGCTCGAAGAGCTCTTCACCGGCTCGCACGAACTGCTCGCCCAGGCCTATTCGCCCATGACGATCCGTTTCTTCGTGTTGCAGGCCCACTACCGCTCCACGCTCGACTTCTCGAACGAGGCGTTGCAGGCCGCCGAGAAGGGCCTCGACCGCCTGATGAAAGGGTACGAGGTGCTCGGGAAGCTCCGGCCTGCGGAGCGTTCCACGGCCGATCCCGCCGAACTGGAGGCGCGCTGCGCCGAGGCGATGGCCGACGATCTGAACTCGCCGATGGTCATTTCGGCGCTCTTCGACTGGGTGCGCATCATCAACCAGGCCGACGGCGGACAGCAGGGCTTCACGGCTGCGGACATCGAACGGCTGAAGGATATTTTCCGCCGCTACGCGTTCGAAATCCTCGGTCTGCGCGACGAGAAGGCGGCCGATGCCGCAGGGGCGGGCCGCGACTACGTGACGCCGCTGGTGGAGATGCTGCTCGACATGCGCCGTGCGGCCAAGGAGGCCAGGGACTGGACGACCTCGGACCGCATCCGCGACGGCCTTACGGCCGTCGGCGTGCGGGTGAAGGACCGCAAGGACGGATGCGACTGGGAGCTGGAGTAGCGGCCCCGGCGACGGAGTTCGGCCGGCAGACGTGCGTCTGCCGGCCGTTTCGTTCGGCGGGGAATCCGCGCGCACGAAAATTTGTGCGGATATGCATTAAAAAATGCGTACCTTTGCGGTCGTAATTCCGAAAGATATGGGTGCAGTCGAGGGAGCTGCTGCGGAGCTGGGTACCGAACGGATCCGCAAGCTGCTCGTGCAGTATGCCGTGCCGGCGATCATCGCCATGACGGCGTCGTCGTTATATAATATGGTGGACAGCGTCTTCATCGGCCACGGCGTGGGGCCGCTGGCCATCTCGGGTCTGGCGCTGACCTTTCCGCTGATGAACCTCGCGGCCGCTTTCGGTTCGCTGGTGGGCGTGGGCGCCTCGACGCTGGTGTCGATGCGCCTGGGGCAGCGCGACTACGAGACGGCGCAGCGCGTGCTGGGCAACGTGGTGGTGCTGAATCTCATCATCGGCGTGCTGTTCGGCGTCGCGATGCTGGTGTTCCTCACGCCCGTGCTCTACTTTTTCGGTGCCAGCGAGGCCACGGCGGGCTACGCCCGCGACTACATGACGATTATCCTCGCGGGCAATGTCGTCACGCACATGTACCTCGGACTGAACGCCGTGCTGCGCTCGGCGGGGCATCCGCAGCGGTCGATGTACGCCACGATCCTCACGGTGGCGCTCAATACGGTGCTCGATCCGCTCTTCATCTACGGCTTCGGCTGGGGCATCCGCGGCGCGGCCGTGGCCACGATCCTGGCGCAGATCGTGGCCCTCGTGTGGCAGTTCCGCATGCTCTCCGACCGCCGGGAGCTGCTCCGTTTCCGTTGCGGCATCTACCGCCTGCACCGCAAGATCGTGGGCGACATCCTGGCCATCGGCATGTCGCCGTTCCTGATGAACCTCGCGGCCTGCTTCATCGTCATCCTCATCAACAAGGGCCTCAAGGAGTACGGAGGCGACCTGAACATCGGTGCCTACGGCATCGTAAACCGCCTGGCGTTCTTCTTCGTGATGATCGTCATGGGCATCAACCAGGGCATGCAGCCCATCGCGGGCTACAACTACGGCGCGCGCCAGTTCGACCGTGTGCACCGCGTGCTGAAGCTCACCATCCTGGGCGCCACGTGCGTGACCACGGCCGGATTCCTGATGGGCGAGCTGGCGCCCCGCCTGGCCGTGTCGGCCTTCACGACCGACGAGGAGCTGCTGCGCCTCTCGGTGGACGGCATGCGCATCGCCTTCGTCTGCTTTCCGCTGATCGGATTCCAGATGGTTACGACCAACTTCTTCCAGAGCATCGGCATGGCGGGCCGTGCGATCTTCCTCTCGCTCACGCGTCAGCTGCTCTTTCTGCTGCCTGCACTGCTCTTCCTGCCCCGGTTCTTCGCCGAACATACGCCGTGGGACGGCAGCTGGGGCGTGTGGTGCGCCATGCCCGTCTCGGACCTGCTGGCCTCGGCGGTCGCGGCCTGCATGCTCGCCTGGCAGCTCAGGCGTTTCCGCCGCGGGGGCTTCGCCGCATAATCTTCGAATCAGCGTGAATATGGATTCCAATACTTTCGCAATCACCATCGGCCGTCAGCTCGGAAGCGGCGGCCGGGCCGTCGGCGAGCGCATTGCCGAGCGTCTGGGCGTGCGCTTCTGCGACAGGCAGCTCATCAACCTTGCGGCCGAGCAGAGCGGCCTGTGTTCCGAGCTTTTCGAGCGGGCCGACGAAAAGCGGTCGCGCGGCCTCTTCTCCGCACTGATCGGCTACCTGCGTGCGCCCTTCGCCGGCGACGACGCCGTGGCGGGCAATGTGCTGAGCGGCGAGACGCTTTTCAAGATACAGAGCGACGTGATCCGCGAGCTGGCCTCGCGCGAGTCGTGCGTTTTCGTGGGCCGCTGCGCCGACTACGTCCTGCGCGACCATCCCCGGCGGCTCGACGTCTTCGTGTCGGCCTCGCGTGCCGCGCGCTGCGAGCGCCTCTGCCGGCTCCACGGCATCGCACCCGCGGAGGCCGAGGCGATGATGGACCGCGAGGACGCCCGCCGTGCCGCCTACTACGACTACTACAACAGCCGCGGCCGCTGGGGCCGTGCGGCCACCTACCATCTGTGCATCGACTCGTCGGTGCTCGGCATCGAGGGCACGGCGGACTGCGTGCTCGGTTTCGCGGCCCGGAAATTGGGGCTGACCATTGAATGACAACGGAAAACAAATAACGAATACCGGATATGATACTTGCGGATCAAGTCAAGGAGCTCGCGGGGCGGGCCGAGGCGCTCGAACGGTGCCTCAACATCGCGCAGAAGCGGATCGATCTGCTCAACGAGGAGGAGAAAACCCAGGAACCCGACTTCTGGGGCGACCCCGAGCGGGCGCGCAAACAGTTGCAGAAGGTTGCGGGCATCAAGTCGTGGGTCGAGGATTTCGACGCCGTGCGCCGCGATGTGGAGGACCTGACGCTCATGCCCGACTTCGTGCGCGAAGGGGTCGTCACGGAGGAGGAGATGGAGGCGCACTACGGCCGCACGGTCGAGCGCGTCGAGGCGCTCGAAATGCGCAACATGCTGCGCCGCGACGAGGACAAGCTGGGGGCCATCATGGACATCAACGCCGGTGCCGGCGGCACCGAGGCCCTCGACTGGGCGCAGATGCTCGTGCGCATGTACACCCGCTGGGGCGAGGCGCACGGCTACCGGGTCAAGATGCTCGACTGCCAGGAGGGCGAGGAGGTGGGCATCAAGTCCTGCACGATGGAGTTCGAGGGCGATTTCGCCTACGGCTACCTCAAGAGCGAAAACGGCGTCCACCGCATGGTGCGCCTGTCGCCCTTCAATGCCAACAACAAGAGGCAGACGACCTTCGCGTCGGTCTTCGTGTCGCCCGCGGTGGACGACACGATCGAGATCGTGATCAATCCGGCCGACATCGAGTGGGATACGTTCCGTTCGAGCGGTGCGGGCGGTCAGAACGTCAATAAGGTGGAGACGGCCGTGCGCCTGCGCTACCACGGCAAGGATGCCGACACGGGCGAGCCGGTCGAGTTCCTGATCGAGAACATGGAGACCCGTTCGCAGCTCATGAACCGCGAGAATGCCATGCGCATCCTGCGTTCGAAGCTCTACCAGAGGGAGCTGGACAAGCGCATGGCCACGCAGCAGGCGCTCGAAGCCTCGAAGAAACGCATCGAGTGGGGTTCGCAGATCCGCTCCTACGTCTTCGACGACCGCCGCGTGAAGGACCACCGCACCGGGGTGCAGACCTCGAATGTCGAGGCCGTGATGGACGGTGCGATCGACGAATTCGTGAAGGCCTACCTCATGGAGTTCGGCGGCGAGGCATAACGCGGACCGGAGCCGAAACATGTTGCCTATGAAACGATTCGTCGTCCTGTGCATGCTCGTGTGCCTTGCGGGGGCCGTGCGGGCGCAGGAAGTGCTGGTCGGCATGACTGACACGGCATCCTACTATCCGCTGCTGCGCGGACGGCGCGTGGCGGTGCTGACCAATCATACGGCCGTGGCCGAAATGCCCGGCAGCGGCGCGCCGGCCGACGGCGCCGGGCGCGTGCATCTGGTCGATATGCTGCACGATGCGGGCTTCGATGTGCGGGGCATCTTCGCCCCCGAGCACGGGTTCCGCGGTACGGCCGATGCGGGCGAAGCGGTGCGCGGCGGCGTGGATGCCGCCACGGGCATTCCGATCTTCTCGCTCTACGACGGACGGCAGCTCCGGCCGTCGGACGATACGATGCGCGCGTTCGACGTGCTGCTGGTCGATATGCAGGACGTGGGTGTCCGCTTCTACACCTACCACATCACGATGCTCCGCATGATGGACGCCTGCGCCGCGTTCGGCCGCACGGTCGTGGTGCTCGACCGCCCCAACCCCTACGGCGAGAAGATCGACGGTCCGATCCTGGAGCCGAAATACCGCTCGGGCGTCGGCGTGCTGCCGATACCGGTGCTCCATGGCCTCACGATGGGCGAAATCGCCCGCATGGCCGTGGGCGAAGGGTGGGCCGCACCCTGCCGGCTGACGGTGGTGCCGTGCCGCAACTACACCCATGCCGCGGAGTACCTGCTGCCCGTGGCGCCGTCGCCCAACCTGCCCACGCAGCGCGCCGTCTACCTCTATCCCACGCTCTGCCTCTTCGAGGGCACGGTGCTGAGCGTCGGCCGCGGTACGGAGACCCCTTTCGAGGTCTACGGCCATCCCGACATGGCGGACCGCGGTTTCCGGTTCACGCCCCGTCCGACTCCCGGCGCCCGTCAGCCGCTCCACGAGGGGCGCGTGTGCCGGGGCGTCAATCTGCACGGGGTGCCGCTCGACACGGCGCGCCGCATGGGGCTGACACTGGAGCCGCTGATCGCCGCCTATGCGGAGCTGGGGCCGGGAGAGGGATTTTTCAAGCCGATATTCGAGAAGCTCATCGGTACGGGGTATGTCCGCGAGATGATCGCGGCGGGTGCCTCGGCCGACGAAATACGGGCCCGCTGGCAGGAGGACCTCGCGGAGTATCGCAGGCTGCGCGGGAAGTACCTGCTCTATGATTAGGAGATTGCGGGGGGCGGTCTGCCTCCTTGCGGGGCTCGCTGCGTGCAGCTGCGCCGCACACCGGCCGCTGCGATCCGCCGTCGATGCGATCCGCTGATGCGGTGCCGCGGCCCGGTCGCCGCAACGGGTCGGGGTGCGTTCGGCCGCCCGCGTTCGGATTACCGTTTCATGGGGAGTGCGGCCGCTCTCGTTTCTGTCATCCCGTCTGCTTGCCGCCGCAGCCGTGCGGGCCGGGCACACCGCTCTCCTGTCTTGTTTGCCGCCGCAGCCGTTTCGGGCCCGGCGCTTTTTCGGCCTGTTTGTCACTCCGTTTCGGGTCCGGCGGAGCCGTTTTCCCCGTTTGCTGCGGTAGGGCGTGCGGTATGCCGTGCTCAGTTCCGTATCGCTGCCGGGTCGATGCGGTCGGCCGCGACGATGGGGCGCAGCACGCGGCACGGATTGCCTGCGGCCAGCATGCCGGCCGGGATGTCGCGTGTGACGACGCTGCCCGCACCGACGACGGCGCCCCGGCCTACGGTCACGCCCGGAAGGATGACTGCCTGGGCGCCGATCCACACGTCGTCCTCGATCCTGACGGGCCGCGACCGCATGACGCCCTCGTTCCGCTGGTCGGGGTGCAGGGCGTGCGTGACGGTGTATATGCCGACGTTGGGGCCGATGAACACGTGGTCGCCGATGTGCACGGGCGCCTCGTCGAGGATCGTGAGGTTGAAGTTGCCCGTGAAGTGGTCGCCGA
Organism: Alistipes sp.; assembly: GCA_009774895.1. Classification (GTDB taxonomy): domain Bacteria; phylum Bacteroidota; class Bacteroidia; order Bacteroidales; family Rikenellaceae; genus Alistipes. Next base: position 7,294 of record VSOO01000061.1, read on the forward strand.
TGGTGATCTGCGTGCCGAAGTCGCAGCGGAAGGGGCTGTGCAGCACGAACGACGCGCCGATGCCGCCGAGCAGCTCCCGCACGATCCGTTCGCGCTCCCCGCGCTGCGAGGGAGGCAGGGCGTTGAGGCGGAAGCAGAGCTCCTCAGCTCGGAGGAGCGCGGCGCCGATGTCGGGATCGATGGCCCGCAGCCAGGCGCCCGAGCGCATGATGTCGAGTTTGTCCATGGTTTTTTTGCGTTTTGCGGTGAGGGCCGGTCCGCCGCCCGCCGCCATGTAAAAAGCGCGCTGCCGCATTGCGATCGCAATGCGGCAGCGGTGCGTTATCTTCTGTCCGTACGGATTACTCCGCAACGATTGCCTCGCTCGGGCATACGCCTGCGCAGGTGCCGCAGTCGATGCATTTGTCGGGGTCGATCACGTAGATATCGCCTGCGGAAATCGCCTCAACGGGGCATTCGCCGGCGCAGGTGCCGCAAGCTACACAGGAATCGGTAATTTTGTAAGCCATTTTCGTAAAAATTTATTGTTGTTTGTGTTTTGTCCGGCAAATATAGCAACTTATTTGATAATATCAAATCCCGTGTAGGGAATTAATGCGTCGGGGATGCGTATGCCGTCCTCCGTCTGGTAGTTTTCGAGCAGCGCGGCGACGAGGCGGGGCAGGGCGAGCGACGAGCCGTTGAGCGGGGGCGCCAGGCGGATCTTCTTG
>VSOO01000062.1 GCA_009774895.1 Alistipes sp.
CGATGACGTAGACGCCGAGCAGCAGCAGGATGATGCCTGCGGGCAGCAGCAGCCACCAGTAGCGTACGGCGCGCTTCGAATTTTCGATCAATGCGTTGAAGTTCTTTTCCATAGATGTGATTTTTTTGATTGTTTCTGTCGCATGCGGTACGGAGCGCGCGCCGCATGCACGGGGTGTCGGGTCCGCAGGTGCGGACTGAGACCGCGCTATTGCTTGATGCTCTCGACGAAGACGCGGGCCGGCTTGAACATCGGCACCTTGTGCGCCGGCACTTTGATCGTCGTTCCCTTCGAGATGTTGCGGGCGGTCTTCTCGGCGCGCTGTTTTACGACGAACGATCCGAAGCCCCGGAGAAAAACGGGTTCGCCGTCGATTACGGAACGGCGCACGCTCTCCATGAATTCTTCGAGCACGGTCTGTACGACCGACTTTTCGATCCCCGCGGTCCGGGAGATTTCGTTTACGATTTCTGCTTTTGTCATGGTTCCGAAATTTTGTTGAGAATCAGATAACGAACCCGTTCAATGCACACTTCATGCCGCAGGGTGCGTCGCGGACGACGAATTTGCGTCGTAACCCTTACGCAATCAGAAAAAAAGCCCGCACCTCGGCGAGGTACGGGCCCGTTGGCGTGCGCTCCGGCGCATCAGAAGTTGTACTGAACCATCAGGTTCACGCGGTTTGCGTGGTTCTTGGCGTTGTCCATGTTCTTGCGCGTGCCGTAGAGGTACTCGGCGGCGAGCTTGCAGCGCGGCGTCACGCGGCAGAAGATGTTGCCGAAGATGTACTGGCCGCGGCGGTATTCGTTGGGCGAGTAGTAGCCGTTCTTGTGGCATACCTCGACCGTCGAGTAGCCGCCCGAGATGAATACGCGGGGCGAGAAGTTGATCTGTCCGGCAACCTGCCAGCCGTACATCGGCATCGTCTGGAGGTGGGTAGGGGAGTTCGGAATCGGCGTGAAGTCGAGGCCCTGGCCTGCCAGATCCTGGATGTAGCGCGAGATGCCCTCGCCGTAGACGCCGTTGAAGAAGAGTTCGAAGGCGCGGGCGATGGTGATGTGGCCGCTGCCCTGCACGCCCCAGCCGAACTTCGACAGCGTGTAGTTCTTCTCGATGTTGTGCATGTACATGTTGCGGAACACGGCCGATGCGCGGATGTGGTTGCGGCGCTCGGGACCCCAGGCTACTTGCAGGAATACGGGGAAGTCGGGCATGCGGGCCGGCACGGCTACCATGTTGTCGCCGTAGGTGCCGCTCACGGAGGGCATTTCAGCCGCGAAACCGAACTTCATGTGGTTGTTGGCGAACGGCACTTCGTAGCGGATCATGGTGGCGAAGTGGAGGTTGTAGGCGTTGGGACCGCGGAAGTCGATCGTGTTCGGACCGGCCAGCAGGTCGCAGAACGTGGTCACGTCGCGGCCCAGCGTGAAGCCGAGCATCGACACGTAGGCCGAGCGCAGACGGGGCACGTAGCTGTTCTCGCGTCCGCCGCGGAAGTCGCCGTCGATGAATACGACCACGCGACCCAGGGCACGCGTGTTGGTGATCGCCTTCAGGAAGACGCGCGAGGTGGTGGCGTCCATCATCAGCTTCTCGCCGTTGGCGTAGTTCGACGTCATGGGGATGTCGGCCGGTACGAAGTCGATGTTATTCACGATGCCTTCGAGGTCGTAACCCGCACGCATGTTGATGTATCCGCCCAATGCCAGCGAGAACTTGTTGTTCTTGGTCGTGAAGATGAACTGCGGCTTCTCCACCTGCTGGAAACCCGGACGGTGCGTTTCGCGGTAGTCGAGGATCGCTGCTTCGGCGGCCAGACGGTTCAGTTCGGCAGCCTCCTTTGCGGGGCAGGGGCAGTCGGAGCGCATGTCCGGCTGGTTCACGGAGATCAGGTAGACGGTGGGCGAGTATTCGTCCTCGTAACCGAATCCCCGGTTGCCCTGAGCCGCAGCGGTGGAGACGGCGAACAGAGCCAGAGTTAAAAGTCTTAATGTTTTCATACGCATTTGGTTTGATTAGGTTTTGTAATAGCTTGTTTTGTGCGTTCTGTTTTGCTTTTGTTACACAGTGACTTAAATTTACCCCGGTCAGAAGCAAGGAATATGCCAAAGAACGCCGCACGATATTTGAAATCGCGATCGTGGCGCCGCGGCGCGCCCGCAGGGCCTCCCAGCGGGTTTTTCGGGGGCGGCGGCAGCACCGGGTCCGGGCCTTCGGCACGCGTCGCGGAGCCGGTGCCGTGCCCGAAGAGCCGGTGCCGAAGTCCGCAGACGGCACGGACGGAGCGGTTTGCTTCTGCACCCGACTTTGCGTATCTTTGTCCTCGGATACTCGCGGTTCTCACCGCACACCTAAATTAATAATACCATGTTGCTCTCTATCGTCATTCTCCTGGGGCTCGGAACCGTGGCGGCCGACTTCCTCTTTTATCGCCGCCGCATGGCGGATGTCTCGCCGCGTGCGCGCCGCCTCTTCCTGATCGCGGCGCTGGCGACGGACCTGCTGCCGGTCGTGCCGATGCTTCTGCTGTTGCTGCCCCGCGAACATGCGACCCTGTGGATGGCGGTCGCCATGTGGGTCTTCTTCGTCTACCTGCTCACGGTGCTGCCCCGACTGGCCTATTATCTTTTCCGGCTGTTCGGGCTGCGCCGCACGGCCTTTGCTGTGGCGGCCGTCGTGGCCGGAGGGCTCGTGTGGGGTGCTACGTACGGCCGCACGACCTATGACGTGCGCGAGGTGACGCTCCGTTGTCCGCGGCTGCCCCGGGGTTTCGACGGCCTGAGGATCGTGCAGTTCTCCGACCTGCACGTGGGCACGCTCGTGCGGCGCGATGCCGAGCTGCGCCGTCTGACGGAGCGGATCAATGCGCTGCATCCCGACCTGGTGGTTTTCAGCGGCGATCTGGTGAATCTGCACTACACCGAGCTCGACAGCACGGTCATGCGTCTTCTCTCCGCGATCGAGGCGCCGCTGGGCGTGTGGTCGAATATCGGAAACCACGATACGGGCGTCTATGTCAGGGATACGGTCGCCTGTCCCGTCGCCGAGAACATCGAGCGCCTCATCGCCCGGCAGGTGGCGATGGGGTGGCGGGTGCCCGACAACGAGACCGTGCTGCTCCGCCGCGGGGGCGATACGATCACACTCACGGGCATTTCGTTCGACCCGGCGCTGCGCGAACAGCGGCACGACCGCACGTTCGACGTCGATCTGTCGGCCGCGTATGCCGGGGCCCCCTCCGGAGCTTTCAACATCACGCTTTCGCACCTGCCCCAGCTTTGGGAGCCGATTACGGCGCTCGGCCGCGGCGACCTGACCCTCTCGGGCCATGTCCACGCCATGCAGATGGCCCTGAACCTGGGATGCGTGCGCATCTCCCCCGCGCGGCTGCTCTACGAGCGCTGGAGCGGGCTTTACGAGCGCGACGGACGCTACCTCTATATCAATGACGGCATCGGCTGTGTGGGCTATCCCATGCGGCTCGGTGCCTGGCCCGAAATCACGGTAATCACACTCGTACGATGAAAGTTTTCGCATCCGTGGCCGTTACGGCCGACGGCGCGCTGGACGACAGTTCGGCGGCGCGCCTGCGCATATCGAGCCCCGAAGACTGGGCCGAGGTCATGCGCCTGAGGGCTGAATTCGATGCCATCCTGGTGGGGGCCGGGACGATCCGGCGCGACAATCCGCGCCTCGTGGTCGCGGACGGTGCCCTGCGTGCGGAACGCATCCGCCGGGGCCTTGCGCCCGAGCTGACGAAGGTCACCGCGACCCGCTCCGGGCGGCTCGACCCGCGGTCGGAGTTCTTCACCGCCGGCTGCGGCCGCAAGATCGTTTTCTCCGCGCGTCCCTTGCCGGAGCTCGACGGCGTGGCCGAAGTCGTCGTCGCGGAGGAGATTTCCGCGTCTTCGATCGTTACGGAACTGGAAAAAAGAGGAATCGGCTCGCTTTTTGTCGAGGGGGGAGCTGCGATGCTGCGTATGTTCTTCGCCGAAAGGATCGTCGATACGCTGCGGCTGGCCGTGGCGCCCGACCTGCGGGTGGACGATGCGGCGGCGCCGCGGCTCGACATTGGCACCGGGTACCTCGCGGCGCCGCACACCGGGCGCTTCTTCGGTTCGACGTTCGTCACGACCTACGAATTGCGCCGGGGGCTGACGGCCCGCGACGAGGAGTACCTGCGGCAGGCCATCGACGAAAGCCGCAAATGCGTGCCGAGCGCCACCTCGTATCGTGTGGGTGCCGTGGTCGTTACGCGTTCCGGCGCGTGTTTCGCGGGGCATACGCACGAAACCTCGCCCACGCACCACGCCGAGCAGGAGGCCGTGAAGAAGGCGCTGGCCGCGGGGGCCGAGCTGCGGGGTGCCGCGATGTATTCGTCGATGGAGCCCTGCTCGCAGCGCAGCAGCGAGCCCGAGAGCTGCTCGGCCATGATGCTGCGGCTGGGATTCGCACGCGCGGTCTTCGCGGCGTACGAACCCGACTGCTTCGTGCAGTGCCGCGGAGCCCTCGACCTGCGGCTGGGCGGCGTCGAGGTGCGTGCCGTGCCGGCCATGGCCGGCGAGGTCCTCCGGATCAACAGCCATTTGCGGGGCGAGTAAATGTGTACTTTTTGTCCTAATTTTGGTCTGAATGACTTCTCGGCAGAGGAAGCGGAGGAAAATAAATATACATTTGCCGTATCATTGACTGCACATATGAAAAAAGGCATCAAAACGACTATTTCGGTCGCCGCGCTGTTCGCGGCGCTGGCCGCCTCGGCCGGAGAGGAGCGCACGTTGTCGCTGGACGATGCGTTGTCGCTCACGATGGCCAACAACCCTGCGCTGCGCGCCGTGGCCTACGAGGAGAAGGCGGCCGAGCAGGAGCGCAGGGCCGCGATCGGTCTGCGCATGCCGCAGATCGGCGTGACGGGCGCCTATGCCTACCTGGGCAAGGACATCGGGGTGGATCTGAACGAGATGAAGGGTCCTGCGGGCGATTTGGCGAACAAGATACTGGGCAGCGGCCTGGTGCCGCCGGAGCTCGTTCCGTCGATCCAGGGGCTGATCGCACCCCTCATGGGGGCCGACTGGTTCCTCAAGGTACAGGACCGCAGCCTGGGTTTCGTGGGCGGTCAGGTCACCGTACCGCTCTTTCTGGGCGGCAAGATCAATGCGGCCAACCGTGCCGCGCGCATCAACAGCAGCACGGCCCGTGCGGCGGGCGCGCAGACCCGCAACGCGCTGGTGTCGGAGCTCGTGGAGCGCTACTACGGCGTGGCGCTGGCCCGCCAGGTGGTCGCGGTGCGGCAGCAGGTGGTCGATGGCGCGCGCCGTCACCTCGAAGATGCGGTGCAGCTCGAAAAGAACGGCATGATCGCCCACAGCGAACGGCTTTACGTCGAATTCAAGATGACCGAGGCGGAGCGCGAGCTGGCCAATGCGCGCCTGCAACTGGAAACCGTGACCGATGCGCTGCGCAATACGCTCGGCGCGCAGGAGAGCGACTTCCGCCCCGTGACGTCGATGTTCGTGCTGACCCGCATCGAGGATGCGGCCTATTACAAGGAGCTGGCCGGGCGGCACAACCCGCTGCTCGAACAGGTGGAGCTCAAGCGCCGCCTGGCCGTGGAGGGGGTGCGGGTGCAGCGTGCGGACTTCATGCCGCAGATCGCGGCCATGGGCGGCGCCTCGTTCTACAACTATCAGGTTACGGGCATCCTGCCGCGCTGGGCCGTAGGCGTAGGGGTCAGCTTCAAGATCTTCGACGGTCTGAACCGCGAGTACAAGTACTCGGCGGCCAAACAGACTGTGCGCCGCGTGGAGGCGTTGCAGACCAAGGCCGGCGAGGACATCGGCGTGCTGATCGAGCAGCTCTACAACCAGCTGGACAACTACGCTAACCAGATCGCCTCGATCGACGCCTCGATCGACTTCGCCGATGAGTACCTCAAGGCCAAGAGCACGGCGTTTCTGGAGGGCATGGCCTCGTCGTCGGACCTCATCGACCCGGAGCTCAATCTTGCGAAGGTCCGCACGGAGCGCATGCAGGCGGCTTTCAACTACGACCTTGCGCTGGCCCGGCTGCTCGAAGCCGCGGGCATCAGCGATGAATTTTCCGGGTATGTGCGTCGTTCGGATGCGCGCCCGATTCTGTTCGACGAATAAAACATACTGCATATGAAAAAGAGCTATATCATCGGAATCGTCCTCGCCGTCGCCGTAGTAGTAGTCGCGGTGGTGCTGACCGGACGCTACCTCCAACGCCGCACGCCCCTGCTGATTCAGGGCACCGTGGAGTGCACCACCTACAAGGCCTCGTCGAAAGTTCCGGGCCGCATCGAATCCATGAAGGTGCGGGAGGGGGAGCGCGTCACGAAGGGGCAGCTGCTCTATACGCTCTCGACTCCCGAGCTGAATGCCAAACTGCTTCAGGCCGAGGCGCTCCGCAGTGCCGCCGAGGCGCTCGACAAGCAGGCCGTGACCGGTGCGCGCAAGCAGCAGAAGGAGGCGGCGCTCAATCTCTGGAAGAAGGCCCAGGCGGGGCTCGAACTGGCGGAGAAGACCTACGAGCGCGTGAAGAACCTCTACGATGCGGGCGTGGTGCCGGCGCAGAAGCTCGACGAGGCCCGTGCCAACTACGAGGCGATGAAAGCCACGGAGCTGGCGGCCCGCGCACAGTCCGACCTGGTGGACGACGGTGCCAGCAAGGAGGACAAGGAGGCTGCGGCCGCCAAGGTGCGTCAGGCTCAGGGCGCCGTGGACGAGGTGGAGTCCTACATCGGCGATGCGATGGTCTATTCGCCCGTCACGGGCGAGGTTTCGACCGTGATCGCCGAGGAGGGCGAGCTGGTCGGCACGGGCTATCCCGTGGTGGCGATCCTCGACATGAGCGACCTGTGGGTGGTCTTCAACGTGAAGGAGACGATGCTGCCGCACATCGGGGTCGGCACGCGCATGATCGGCTATGTGCCGGCGCTGGACCGCGACCTGGAGTTCGAGGTGAGCTACGTCTCCGTGCAGGCCGATTTCGCCACGTGGGCCGCAACGCGCACGCAGGGCGGATTCGACATCCGCACGTTCGCCGTCAAGGCGCGCCCCGTGGAGTCGGGAGCCGGCCTGCGTCCGGGCATGAGCGTGTTGGTCGATTGGGATAAGATAGGGTAGTGCGATGCGCGGGTATCTCCAAGATACGTACGATGTGCTGTGCCGTGAGGTGCGGCGGCTCGTCCGGCAGCCGATGTACTGGCTGCTGCTGGTCGTGCTGCCGTTGGTGTCGTTCGCGTTCTTCGCCGTGCTGTTCCGCGAGGGCGTGGCGCGCAACATCCCCGTCGCCGTGCTGGACGAGGACCGTACGGCGCTCTCGCGCAAGGCGGCGCAGATGATCGACGAGACGCCCACGGTGCTCGTGGCCTACGGAATACAGGACATGGCCGAGGGCGAACGCATGATGCGCGAGGGGCGCATCGCGGCCGTGGTGCAGATTCCGGAGTTCTTCGAAAAGAACATCCTCAGCAACCGCCAGACGACGCTCCGGGCCTATATTTCCGGTGCGAACATCTCGGTGAACGGTTTGCTGTCGAAAGACATACAGACGGCCGTCACGACTTTCGCGGCAGGCATTCAGATCCAGCTTCTCACCAAGCAGGGGCTGACCGAGCGCCAGGCGATGGCGCAGCTCATGCCCGTGCGGTTCGACCGCCACGTGCTCTTCAATCCCTACATCAACTACGGCTATTACCTCTCGCCGAGCTTCATGCCGATGATGCTCATGATCTTCACCGTGATGGCGACGATCTTCACCATCGGCACCGAGCTGAAGCAC
>VSOO01000063.1 GCA_009774895.1 Alistipes sp.
CACGGGCAGCGTGCCGGGCGTGTTCAGTTCGCCGATGCCGTACATCGAATAGGGCGAGAACGCATTGATGCTGCTCGACTGCGCCGCGGCGGTGCTCGGAAGCAGTGCGGCGACGGCGAGCAGGCTAATCAGGGTTTTCTTCACTTGCATTGTACTCTAAAATTCGATCCAATCCGCTTAAGACCAGATTACGATTTGCAAATATCGTGTTTTTAATCCGTTTCGCAAAGTATTTCGCATCGCCGCCCGTAAAAAATATGCACAAACCGGCATACCGCGCAGCCATGCGCGACAGATGGCCCTCGATCTCGTACAGCATGCCGCACAGCACGCCGCGCCGCATCGCCTCCTCGGTCGCAAGCCCCGGCTCGCTCCACGCAGCGTCCGCCGCATCGGGCGCGCACAGCGGCAGCCGCGCCGTATGTTCGTGCAGCGCACGGAAGCGGCTGCGGAGGCCCGGGGCGATGAAGCCGCCGCGGAACGTGCCGTCGGCCGTCACCAGATCGACCGTGAGCGCCGTGCCGAAGTCGGCGATCAGCACGTCGCGGCCGGGACAGAGCGTCGCGGCACCCACGGCTGCGGCCAGCCGGTCGCGCCCCAGGGTGCGGGGCGTGAGGTAGGCGTTGCGCAGGGGCACCGGCGTGTCGGGCGTGAAGACGAGGCAGTCGGCGACGAACGTCCGCACCAGCTCCGCAGCCTCGGCGGCATCGCCGCGCGTCGAGCAGACGATGGCGCGCCGCACCCGCCGCCCCGCCACGAAGCCGCCGAGCAGCGCACGGTCCAGCGCGGGGCCCGCGCACTGCGCGACGGCCTCGCCCCCCTCGGTCAGCGCGAGTTTCACGCGCGAATTGCCTATGTCCACGATCAGATTCATAATCCGCGCAGCGTGCGGTAGGCCTCCTCCACGTCCTTTATTCTGCGAACGGTCATCGCCAGCCGGTTATTGTGCTGCTTGAGCACGAAGCGGTCGGGCTCGCGCGTCACGCGGCGCAGCAGCTCCATGAACACGTCGCTCTTGTAGTAGGGCGAGTCCTGCTCGCCGACGAAGTGCACGATCATCAGTCCGTTCTTCACCTTCACGTGCTCCATGCCGAGGCGCTCGGCCTCCCAGCGCAGGCGCACCACGTCGAGCAGTTCGCACGCCGCATGCGGCAGCGGACCGAAACGGTCCTTCAGCCGCGCCTCGAACGCACGCAGCGACTCCTCGTCCTTCGTGGTGTCCAGCTCACGGTAGAGGCGCAGGCGCTCGGCCGTCTGGTGCACGTAGGTGTCGGGCAGCTCGGCCTCCACGTCGATCTCCACCAGCGCGTTGTCCACGAAGCGCAGCCGCTCGACCACCTGCTGCTCGGCCTGCGTGAGGCCTGCGACCTCCAGCCCCTCGGCCCGCAGCTCGGCGATGGCCTCGTTCAGGATCTTCTGGTAGGTCTCGAATCCCACGTCGGCGACGAAACCGCTCTGCTCGGCACCCAGCAGGTTGCCCGCGCCGCGGATGTCGAGGTCCTGCATCGCGATGTTGAAGCCCGAACCCAGGTCGGAGAACTCCTCGATGGCGCGCAGACGTCGCCGCGCATCGGACGACAGCAGCTCGTCGGGCGGCGAGAGCAGGTAGCAGTAGGCCTTGCGGTCGCTGCGCCCCACGCGGCCGCGCAGCTGGTGCAGGTCGCTCAGACCGAAGTTCTGGGCGTCATCGACGATGATCGTATTGGCGTTCGGCACGTCGATGCCGCTCTCGACGATCGTCGTCGAAAGCAGCACGTCGAACTCGCCGTAGATGAAGTCCATCACCAGGCGCTCCAGCTCCTCGGCCAGCATGCGGCCGTGCCCCGTGCGCACGCGCGCCTTGGGGCACGCCTGCTCGACGACCGCCTGAATGCGCGGCAGGTCGTCCACGCGGTTGTGCACGAAGTAGACCTGGCCTCCGCGCGCCAGCTCGGCCTCCACGGCGTCGCGGATCACCTCCTCCGAGAAGACGTGCGACTCGGTGACGATCGGCTGGCGGTTGGGCGGCGGCGTGGAGATGACCGACAGGTCGCGCGACCCCATGAGCGAGAACTGCAATGTGCGCGGAATGGGCGTCGCGGTGAGCGTGAGCGTATCGACCGACACGCTCAGCTGGGTCAGCTTCTCCTTGGCCGCCACGCCGAACTTCTGCTCCTCGTCGATCACGAGCAGTCCCAGATCCTTGAACTTCACGTTCTTGCCCAGGATTTTGTGGGTCCCGATCAGGATGTCGATGCGCCCCGCGGCCAGATCGGCGAGGATTTGCGACGTCTCGCGCGACGATTTGGTGCGGTTGAGGTACTCCACGCGGATGGGGAAGTCGCGCAGGCGCTGCGAGAAGGAGCGGAAGTGTTGCAGCGCGAGGATCGTCGTGGGCACGAGCACCGCCACCTGCTTGCCGTCGGTCGCGGCCTTGAACGCCGCACGTATGGCCACCTCGGTCTTGCCGAAGCCCACGTCGCCGCACACGAGGCGGTCCATCGGCTGCTCCGACTCCATGTCCCGCTTGATCGCGGCCGTGGCGGCCTGCTGGTCGGGCGTATCCTCCCAGGCGAACGACGCCTCCAACTCCTGTTGCAGGTAGCCGTCGGGCGAGAAAGCGAAGCCCTTCGAGGCCTTGCGCCGGGCGTAGAGCGCGATCAGCTCGCGCGAGATGTCCTTCACGGCCTTCTTGGCCGCGGTTTTCAGCTTCTGCCAGGCCCCCGTGCCGAGCTTGTAGACCTTGGGCGGCTCGCCGTCGCCCGAGCGGTAGCGCGAGATGCGGTGCAGCGAGTGGATGCTGACGAAGAGCACGTCGCCGTCCTTGTATACTAATTTTATGGCCTCCTGCATCTTGCCGTTGCGCTCGATCTTCACCAGACCGTCGAAGCGCCCCACGCCGTGGTCGATGTGCACCACGTAGTCGCCCGGACGCAGACGGTTGAGCTCCGCCACGGTCATCTGCTCGTCGCGGCGGATTTCGCCGTTGATGCGGTAGCGCTGGTAGCGGTCGAAGATCTGATGGTCCGTATAGAAGCACGCTTTCAGCGCATGATCCACGAACCCCTCGTGCAGCGTGAGGGCGAGGGGCACCACTGCGGCCTGTCCGCGGCCGATGCGGCGCAGAATATCCTGGAGCCGCTCGATCTGCAACTTGTTTTCCGAGAGCAGGTAGGTCTCGTATCCACGCAGGGTGTTGCGCACCAGGTCGTCGGCCAGCACCTCGAAATGCTTGTTGAATTCGGGCTGGGGCGCCGTGTCGAAGGCCACCGCCGCAACGGCGGGACGCTCCTTGAGGTTGTCGCGCTGCACGAACATGCGGGCTTCGGCCATGTCGGCCAGCAGCCCGTTGCGGCTGGTGACATGGTAGTCGATCCGCGACGGATCCTCCAGGTCGCCCAGCAGCTTGCGGCGCACCTCGTTCACGCGCTGCAACACATGCTCCGCGTCGTAGAACCAGAACGACGCCTCCGCTCCCGCGAAGCGGGCCAGCGACACCCTGCGCGCCTCGCGCGCATTGAGGTTCGGCACGATGCCCGCCTCCGCGAGGCGTGCCTCGGAGAGCTGGCTCGAAATGTTGAACCGGCGGATCGAGTCCACCTCGTCGCCGAAGAAGTCCACGCGGAAAGGTTTGCTCTCGGAGTAGGAGAAGACATCGACGATGCCGCCGCGCAGCGAATACTGCCCGGGCTCGTAGACAAAATCCACGCGTTCGAAGCCCGCATCGACCAGCGCCTCCACGAGCAACTCAGGCGTGATGCGGTCGCCCACGGCCACGCGGATCGTCTCGCGCTGCAAATCGCACGCGTCGGCCACCCGCTCGGCCAGCGCCTCGGGATAGGTGCAGACCACCAGGTAGTCGGGGCCTTCCGGCGCGGCATCCGCAGCAGCGGCCCGCCCGGCTTCCGCACCGCCTGCGGAGCTCTTTCCGCCCCGGGCTGCGGCACCGTCGCCTCCGCCGCCCGTTCCGGCGGACGGCGGGGCACCGGCCGCAGCACGGATTCCGGCCGCAGCATTCTCCCCCGCGGCGAAGCGCCGCAGGGCATCGAGCGTCGCCGTGCGCTGCACGACGCCCTGCGCATCCTCCGCGCCGTAGGCGATCGAGCGTTTATAGGAGGCAGGGAAGAAGAGGACGCGCCGTTCGTCCAGCAGCGCATAGAAGTCGTTGAGCAGGTAAGCCGCGGCGTCGCGGTCTTCGGCCACGAAGAGATGCACGCCGCCCACGCGGCCGACGGCCGCCGCCGCATAAAACGGAAGAGCGCCGCCGGCCAGCTGCTCGAGCCGGACGGTAGCACGCTTCTCACGGTATTCGCGGCACAGGGCATCGAGGCCCCGCGCCCCGGCGGCCAGCGCCGCCGCCTTGTCGCGGGCACGCTTCATCGTCTACTTGCGAATCAGATCCTTGCCCTTGCGGTCGCGGTAATGCACGTCCACGATGCCCACGCTCTGGTCGGCCGTGATGCGGATGCGCGCCTTGTAGCGCCACTGCCAGCGGCGGCGCAGCGACCAGAGGCCCTTGCAGAGGAACGTAGCCACATAGGGGCTGACCACCAGGTGGATGTATTTCTGTTTGCGGTCCTGCGTGAGGAACGAGATCTGGTTCTCGATCTTCTTGTCGAGCAGCACCGTGGGTTCGATCTTGCCCGTGCCGTTGCAGGTCGGACACACGTCCGACACATCCTTCACGGCCACCGGACGCACGCGCTGGCGCGTGATCTGCATCAGCCCGAACTTCGTGAGCGGCAACACCGTGTGCTTGGCCTTGTCGGTGGCCATGAGGCGCACCATCTCGTCGTAGAGCGTCTGGCGGTTCTGCGCCTTGTGCAGGTCGATGAAGTCGATGATGACGATGCCGCCCAGGTCGCGCAGGCGCAGCTGGCGGGCGATCTCCTTCGCCGCGGCCAGATTGACGTCGAGCGCCGTCTGCTCCTGGTTGTCCTCGGCCTTGGTGCGGTTGCCCGAATTGACGTCGATCACGTTCATGGCCTCCGTGCGCTCGATGATCAGGTAGGCGCCGCGGCGCAGCGACACGTATTTGGCGAAGAGCGACTTGATCTGCTTCGAAATATCGAAGTTGTCGAAGATCGGCACGTTGCCCTTGTAGAGCTTGACGATCTTCGTCATCTCGGGGTCGATCGCCTTCACGTAGTTGCGGATGTCGTTGAACATCGCCTCGTCATCGACGGCGATCTGCGAGAACGAGTCGTTCAGCGTATCGCGAATGATCGTGTTGGCGCGGCTCATCTCGCCCATGAGCAGCGCGGGCGCCGGCTTGCGGCGGATGTTCTGCACCGTCTTGCGCCAGCGGTCGATCTGCGTCCGGATGTCGTGCTCGATATCCTCGTCCTTGGCCTCGACGGCCGCCGTGCGGATAATCACGCCGAAGTTGGGCGGCAGCACCGACGCCGCGATGCGCTTCAGACGCTTCTTCTCCTCCGAAGAGCGGATCTTCTGCGACAGGAACACCTTCGAGGTGAAGGGTACCAGCACCACGTTGCGCCCCGCAAGCGATATGTCGGCCGTAAGGCGCGGTCCCTTGGTCGAAATGGCCTCCTTGGCCACCTGCACCATCACCGTCTGCCCCACTTCGAGGTAGGAGCCGATCTTGCCCTGCTTGTCGATGGACGGATCGAGTTTCATGGTCTCCACGCGCAGGCCCCGCTTGCTGGGCTGATGCGAGTTCACGAGCCGCTGCAACGACGGAAACTGCGGTCCGAGGTCGAGGTAGTGGATGAAAGCGTCTTTTTCGTGCCCTATATTGACGAATGCCGCGTTCAGACCCGGCATGATCTTGCGCACCTTGCCCAGATAGATGTCGCCCACGGCGAATCCGGTCTGGCACTGCTCCTTGTTCAGTTCGACGAGCACCCGATCCTCGCACAGCGCGATCGAGATCTCCGTCGGATTGACATTTACGATTAATTCTTTGTTCATATATCTAAATTTCGTCGCCGCAGGTCGCGGGACGATCCTATGAAATTGTCCGTTCGGCCGCCTCGGTTCGCGGAGCGGCGGCCTGCTCCGATAATTCTTTCGTCTCGGGGCTCGTCCGCCCCACTTCTTTCTGCGTTCCTCCGGCCGCGGCTACGGCCCGCTTCCGGCTGCCTATCCGGCCCCGCCGCATCCGCTGCCCCGGCAATACCGCCGGCGATGCTCCGGTGCGGAACCCGGCATCGAAAGCATCTCCCACCGTCCGTTTTGCTGCGGATTCCGACTCCGGCAATGCTGTCGGCGGTTGCTCCGGTGCGGAACCCGGCTCCGGAAATACTTTCCGCCAGCCGTTCCTGTGCGGTTTCCGGCCCCGGCAATAGCGCCGCCCGGTCGTCGTGCGGCGAAAACGGCCGCCGCACCCGCAGCGCGCAAGGGCGTTTCATCCCGGCTGCTCGGTTCCGAAGCCCTTTCGTCTCAGGACCGTGCGGCAAGCTCCGCAGCGACCCTCGCAGCGCCCTCCCGGGGCGCGAACGCATTTCGAATTTAAATAGGTAAAGCTAAAAGAGCCCAGGCCCCTTTAGCTTTATCTATACATAGCACAGAGGTGCTACCCTGCTTACTTTTTCTTGTGACGATTCTTGCGAAGACGTTTTTTGCGCTTGTGGGTAGCCATCTTGTGACGCTTATGCTTCTTTCCGTTCGGCATGGTCAAAAAAATTTTAAAAGGTTTTCAACTCCAGTTTATTTCACCTTCGCGGCAAAGCTCTTGGCGGGCTTGAATGCCGGAATGTTGTGTTCGGGAATGGTAATGGTGGTGTTCTTCGAGATGTTGCGGGCCACCTTCTTCGCGCGTTTCTTCACCACGAAACTGCCGAAGCCGCGCAAATACACGTTGTTGTTCTGGATGAGCGAATCCTTCACGCTCTCCATGAAGGCCTCGACAATGGCCTGCACCTGCACCTTTTCGACGCCGGTGTTCTTCGCGATTTCGCTGACGATATCTGCCTTGGTCATGTTATGTTGTTTTTAAAATTAACTTTCGGGAGTGCAAATATAGGGTTTATTTGGATAACCGCCAATAAACAAGGCCACTTTTTTTCGTTTTTCGTGCGAAGCCCGCGCCGGAACTCCCTGGCGGCGCGACGCGGTCCCGACGCCGCCCGCGGCCGGAGAATAAAATATTATCTTTCACATGCTTACTCCCGCACCGCGAGAAAAACCCGTCCGCACGCGCAATAATTCGGGCCGTTTGGCATTATAATGGAAAAAAACTACTTTTGCGCGGACAATCCGCACACGCACTATGGTTAAGATACTCTGGGTAGACGACGAAGTGGAGCTGCTCAAGCCCCACGTGCTCTTCCTCCGGCAGAAAGGCTACGAGGTGGAGACCTGCAACAACGGCTACGACGCCATCGACATGGCCTCGGAAACGGCCTACGACCTGATCATACTCGACGAGATGATGCCCGGCATGACCGGCCTCGAAACCCTCCCCCAGATCAAGGAGGTGCGCCCCACCACGCCCGTGATCATGGTCACCAAGAGCGAGGAGGAGAACATCATGGACAAGGCCGTGGGTTCGAAGATCGCCGACTACCTCATCAAACCCGTGAATCCGAACCAGGTGCTGCTCTCGATCAAGAAGAACGTACACCAGCAGCGGCTCGTCACCGAGCAGACCGCGGCCGACTACCGCTCCGAATTCGGGCGCCTCACCGCCCGGCTCCAGATGGCCGACACGTTCGCCGACTGGTGCTCGCTCTACCGCCGCCTCACGGGGTGGGAGATCGAGCTGGCCGACGCGGCCGATCCGGGCATCCGCGAGGTGCTCGCCTACCAGAAGAGCGAAGCCCACCAGGAGTT
>VSOO01000064.1 GCA_009774895.1 Alistipes sp.
CCGCACCCGGGGATGCGGTAAAGCCTGCAAAACCGCCGAAAGGCATCCGCCGGAACGGTGGGTGCGTCGGGCGGAGCGGCGGAACATCCCGCCCGGCGGACCCCGAAACCCGGAGCACGGAACCCGGAACCCGGAGCACGAAACCCGGAGCACGGCAGGAGGCGGCAGGAGACCCGAACCCAAGCACAAACTTCAGATTACGACAGATGAAACAGGAAACCCGACCGGCCTCGCTGCCGGAAAACGCCTACCGGGAACTCGCGCCCGGTGAAGAGTACACCCCCATCATGCCGGCGGCATCGACCCCGCGGGAGGTGACCCCCTATTCGGTGACGATGGGCCTCGTGATGGCCGTCGTCTTCTCGGCCGCCGCCGCATTCCTCGGCCTCAAGGTGGGCCAGGTGTTCGAGGCGGCCATTCCGATCGCCATCATCGCCGTGGGCGCGGGCAACATGACGGGCCGCCGCAACATGCTGGGACAAAACGTCATCATACAGTCGATCGGCGCCTCGTCGGGCGTGATCGTGGCGGGCGCCATCTTCACCCTCCCGGCGCTCTACATCCTGGGGCTCGACGCGCAGTTCTACCAGGTATTCCTCTCGTCGCTCTTCGGCGGCGTGCTGGGCATCGTGCTGCTGATCCCGTTCCGCAAATACTTCGTCAAGGAGATGCACGGCAAATATCCCTTCCCCGAGGCTACGGCCACCACCGAGGTGCTCGTCTCGGGCGAAAAGGGCGGCAACCAGGCCAAGCTGCTGGCCGTGGCGGGCCTCGCGGGCGGCCTCTACGACTTCGTGGTCGGCACGTTCGGCCTCTGGACCGAGTCGGTATCGACCCGTCTGTGCGCCTGGGGCGCCGCGGCGGCCGACAAGTTCAAGGTCGTCTTCGGCCTCAACACCTCGGCGGCGCTGCTCGGTCTGGGCTACATCATCGGACTCAAATACGCCCTCATCATCACCGCGGGCTCGTGCCTGGTGTGGTTCATCATCGTGCCGCTCGTGGGCTCGCTCGCCGGCAGCATCGACCCCGCGGCGCTGGCCGCCCTGCTGGGCGTCACGCGCGAGGAGATCCTCGCGCAGCCCGACACGCTGCTCACGGCCGAGAATCTCTTCCAGTACATCGGCAAACCGCTCGGCATCGGCGGCATCGCCATGGCGGGCCTGATCGGCATCGTGCGCCAGGCGGGCATCATCCGCCAGGCCGTAGGCCTCGCCGTGAAGGAGCTGGGGGGGGGCCGCAAGGCCGCAGAGACGCAGGAACGCACGCAGCGCGACCTGACGATGAAACGGGTGCTCTCGGTGCTCGTCGCGGCGCTGATCGCCACCTTCGTATTCTTCCACTTCGGCGTGCTGGGCGGCAACCTGCTGCAATCCGTCACGGCCATTCTGATCGTCTTCGTCATCGCCTTCCTCTTCACCACGGTGGCCGCCAACGCCATCGCCATCGTGGGTTCGAACCCCGTGTCGGGCATGACGCTCATGACGCTGATCCTCTCGTCGCTGGTGCTGGTGAGCGTGGGACTGAGCGGCAAGAGCGGCATGACGGCCGCACTGATCATCGGCGGCGTGGTCTGCACGGCCCTCTCGACGGCCGGCGGCCTGGTCACCGACCTGAAGATCGGCTACTGGATCGGCACCACGCCCCGCAAGCAGGAGAGCTGGAAGTTCCTCGGCACGTTCGTGTCGGCGGCGACCGTGGCGGGCGTAATGATGATTCTCAACAAGACCTACGGTTTCGTGGGCGACGGCGCCCTCGTGGCGCCGCAGGCCAACGCCATGGCCGCCGTGATCCAGCCCCTCATGACCGGCGGACAGACCCCCTGGATGCTCTACTTCTGCGGTGCGGCGCTCGCGCTGATCCTCACGGCCATCGGCGTGCCGGCGCTGGCTTTCGCGCTGGGCATGTTCATCCCCATGTCGCTCAACGCGCCCCTCGTGGTGGGCGGTCTGGTGGCGTGGTTCGTGTCGAGCCGCTCGAAGGACGAGGGCCTGAACAAGGCCCGCATGGACCGCGGCACGCTCATCGCCTCGGGATTCATCGCCGGCGGCGCCCTGATGGGCGTGGTCAGCGCCGTGCTGAAGTTCGCGGGCGCCGAGTGGAAGCTGACCGAGTGGGCCGCGTCGAAGGGTGCCGAGTGGACCGGCCTGGCGATGTACGCCCTGCTGATCTGCTACTTCGCATGGCACTCGCTCAAAGCGAAAAAAGAGGAATAAACCAACCATAAACACAACGCATACCATGGAACTCAAAGACCGATTCCTGCAATACGTCTCCTTCGACACCCAAAGTTCGGAGGCGAGCGAAACCTACCCCTCGACCGACAAGCAGCTGGTGCTGCTGCGCCACCTGGCCGACGAAATGCGCGCGCTGGGCCTCACGGAGGTCGTGACCGACGCCCACGGCTACACGATGGGCACGATCCCCGCGTCGGAGGGCTGCGAGAACGCCCCCGTCGTGGGCTTCATCGCCCACGTGGACACGGCGCCCGACATGAGCGGCGCGAACGTCAAGCCGCGCATCATCGAGCAGTACGACGGCAGCGACATTCCGCTCAACGGACAGATCACCATGCGCGTGGCCGACTTCCCCGAGCTGCGCGAATTCGTGGGCCACACGCTCATCCACACCGACGGCACGACGCTGCTCGGCGCCGACGACAAGGCCGGCGTGGCCGAGATCATGACGGCCGCGGAGTACCTGATGGCGCACCCCGAGATCAAGCACGGCAAGATCCGCATCGGCTTCACGCCCGACGAGGAGGTGGGCCGCGGCGTGGATCATTTCGACGTGAAGGCGTTCGGCGCCGACTTCGCCTACACGGTGGACGGCGGCTTCGAGGGCGAACTGGAGTACGAGAACTTCAACGCCGCAGGCGCCAAGATCGAGATCCAGGGCCGCAACGTGCACCCGGGCTACGCCAAGGACAAGATGATCAACGCCATCGAGGTGGCGGCCGAGCTCGGCGCCCTGCTTCCGGCCTGGGAGCGCCCCGAGCACACCGACGGCTACGAGGGTTTCTACCACTGCGTGGGCTTCAACGGCACGGTCGAGAAGTGCTCGGTGAGCTACATCGTCCGCGACCACGACGCCGGGAAGTTCGAGCAGAAGAAACGCTTCCTGTGCGACTGCGCCGAACTGATGAACCGCAAGTACGGCGAGGGCACCGTGAAGCTGACCGTCAAGGACCAGTACTTCAACATGCGCAAGATGGTCGAGCCCCATCCGCAGGTGATCGACAAGGCGCTCGAAGCCATGCGCATGGCCGACGTCGTGCCCATCGTGCGCCCCATTCGCGGCGGCACGGACGGCGCACGCCTCTCGTTCATGGGTCTGCCCTGCCCCAACCTCTTCACGGGCGGCATGAACTTCCACGGCAAGTTCGAGTACGCGTCGCTCACCTCCATGCACAAGGCGATGCACGTGGTAATCAACCTGGCGCAGCTCTGGGCGAAATAATCCGCGATACCCGCTTCCCGGTGCATGTTGGCGACATGCACCGGGAGTGCGGAGAGCGCACCCTCCCGCCGGCACGGGTCCGGAAACGGAACGCCGGCCGATCGAAACAAGACTTTCACCGATGGATCAATACGGTTTTCTGAGGGTGGCGGCGGCCATACCTCATGTTTACGTGGCGGACTGCCGACGCAACGCCGAGCGGCACATCGCCCTCGCGCAGCAGGCCGCACAGCGGGGCGTCGAAATCGTCGTTTTCCCCGAACTGTCGCTCACGGGCTACACGTGCGGCGACCTCTTTCTGCAACCCACGCTGCTCGACGCCGCCGAGGAGGCCCTGGAGCAACTGCTGCGGGGCACGCGCAAGCTGCCGCTGACGGTCATCGCGGGCCTGCCCGTGCGCCACGGCGACGCGGTCTACAACTGCGCCGCGGTGCTGGCGCAGGGCCGCATCATGGGACTGGTGCCGAAGACGCACATCCCCAACTACGGCGAGTTCTACGAAGCCCGCTGGTTCGCGTCGGGCGCCGCCGTGGCGTCGGACACGGCGCGGCTCTGCGGCTGCGAGACCGACTTCGGCCGCGACCTCACCTTCGACGTGAACGGCGCGGAGTTCGCCATCGAGCTCTGCGAGGACTTGTGGGTCGCCGCGCCCCCCTCGTCGCACCTGGCGCCGGCGGGCGCACGCGTTGTGTTCAACCTCTCGGCATCGCCCGAGGCGGCCGGGAAGCACGCCTACGTGCGCAGCCTGGTGGCGCAGCAGTCGGCCCGCACGATCGCGGCCTACGTCTACTGCTCGGCCGGCGCGGGCGAGTCGTCCTCCGACCTGGTGTTCGCGGGCAAGGCCTTCGTGGCCGAGAACGGCACGATCCTGCGCGAGGCGGAGCGCTTCTCCGCCGAAGAACAGCTCGTGACGGCCGACGTGGACCTCGAACTCCTCGCCGCCGCACGCCGCCGCACCACCACCTACGGCCCCGCGGACGACGCGCCCGACACCACGGTCATCGAACTGGAGATCCCCGAGAGCCTGCGCCCGGCGACGCTCGAACGTCCGCTCGCCGCGCTGCCCTTCGTGCCGGACGACGCGCACCGCAGCGAGCGGTGCGAGGAGATCCTCGCCATCCAGTGCTGCGGCCTGGCCCGCCGCCTCGAACACACCGCATGCCGCAAGGCGGTGATCGGCATTTCGGGCGGTCTGGACTCGACGCTGGCGCTGCTCGCAACCGTGCGCACGTTCGACCGCCTCGGCCTCGACCGCCGGGGCATCGTCGGCATCACCATGCCGGGCTTCGGCACCAGCACGCGCACGCACGGCAACGCCGTGAAGCTGATGCGCGAACTGGGCGTCACGGCACGCGAAATACCCATCGGCAAGGCGTGCGAACAGCACTTCGCCGACATCGGGCTCGACCCCGCGGACCGCTCGGCGGCCTACGAGAACGCCCAGGCCCGCGAGCGGACCCAGATTCTGATGGACACGGCCAACATGGAGGGGGCTCTGGTGATCGGCACGGGCGACCTGAGCGAGCTGGCGCTGGGCTGGGCCACCTACAACGGCGACCAGATGTCGATGTACGGCCTGAACGCCTCGGTGCCCAAGACCCTCGTGCTGCACCTGGTGCGCTACGAGGCCGACCGCATCGGCGGCCACACGGGCGCCATCCTTCACGACGTATGCGACACGCCCGTGAGTCCCGAGCTGCTGCCCGCGCAGACCGCGGGGGAGATCGCGCAGAAGACCGAGGAGCTGGTCGGACCCTACGAGCTGCACGACTTCTTCCTCTACCACTTCCTGCGCTCGGGCTTCGGCCCCGCGAAGATCCTCCGCATCGCCGGGGAGGCGTTCCGCGGCCGCTACGACCGCACGACAATCCTCGGCTGGATGCGCGTGTTCTTCCGCCGCTTCTTCGCGCAGCAGTTCAAGCGCTCGGCCATGCCCGACGGTCCGAAGGTGGGCTCGGTGTCGCTCTCGCCGCGCGGCGACTGGCGCATGCCCTCCGACGCGTGGGCCACGGCCTGGCTCGACGAAATCGACCGGCTCGACGACTCCGCGGACCGGCCGCAGCCGGCTGCCGCGCAGGCCGGATCCAGAAACCGAAAAAACGAACGCCGATGAAGAAACACCTTCTCGCCCTGCTCCTGCTGCTGGCGGCCGCACCGGCCGTCAGGGCCCAGGACTGGCTCGAAAGCCTGAAAAAGGTAGCCACGGCCGCCGCCGACAAAGCCGCGGACGGCAAACTCACGCAGTACGCCATCGTCGGCACGTGGGAGTACGCCCGGCCGGGCGTGCGCTTCGAGAGCGAGGACCTGACGAGCGCGCTGGGCGCCGCCGCGGTGCAGGGCTCGGTGCAGGAGACGCTGGTGCGCGCCTACGAACTGGCCGGCATCCGTCCCGGGGCCTGCACGTTCGCTTTCGGGCGCGACGGCCGCTTCACGGCCACTGCCGGGTCGCGCACCCTCGCGGGCACCTATGCGTTCGATGCCGCGACGCACGAAATCGTGCTCGACATCGAGCGCAAGTCGGGCCGCACGCTCTCCGTACCGGGGCACGCCTACCTCAGCGGCAGCGGCCTCCAGCTCGTATTCCCCGTGACGAAACTCGTGGAGACGATCGAGGCTTTCGGCTCGAAAGTCCCGGCACTCGAAAAAGCCGCCGCGCTGCTCGAACGCTACCGCGACGTCTACCTCGGGTTCGAGTTCGACCGCAACTGACGGCCGGATACGGCGGAACGTCGGAACGTCGGAACCGGCATCGGGCCCCGCCGGGCGAAGCGCCCCCGCGCCGGACGCCGGCACCGCATACGGATCGGCCGACTGACCGGACGCGCCGGACTCCGGTTCTGTATACGGCATATCGGACCGTCCGCACCCGGCGGCACCTCAGCTTCCCGCGTCTTGCAAAAATTTCCCTTTATTCAGTGATTTGGGCGTCGTAGTAGGCGATGCGTTCGCGGCAAGTCCGTTCCACGATACTGCGCAACTGCTCGACTTTGGGGATCAGCGCGTCGATGTCTTCTTTGGTAATTTCGAAATCGGGGTTGTAACGTGACTCGATGTAGGCGCGTTGCAACAGGTCGAATAAGCGTTGTTCCTCTTGAGTATCGCGCGGGAAGACTCTGAAAATTTCCGTCGTGTGCTTTTTTGCCGCATTCATCAGCTCCGACAAATTGTGGCTCTTGTGACCGTAGAGGGTAAAAACCATCGGGATTACACGCAACAAATTTTCAACAGACTGATGCAGTTGGAACGACGCTCGTTTATTGCGGTTAAGTTTGTATAAACTATTGCATGCTATCACAAAATCGTCTACGCATGCTAACTTTTCATTATAATAACTTAGTGCCCTGTCCCGGATTTCGGTATAATCGAGCTTTCGCCGCCGCGCCAGCTTGTACGCCCCCGAATCGAACAGCACCACTCCGTCGCGCTTGATTTCCGTCTCGAAATAATGGGCTTTCTCGATGGCATAATTGAAGTCCTCGATTCCGTAATTAATGAACTGAGGATGCGTATGAAACGGGCGGTTCTTGTTCTCGAAAAAACGATCCTTGATTTTTTCATAAAGCGAATACTCCGCGGCCCCGATCGGCTTGCGGGTGAGGATTACGATATCGTAATCGCTCATGTAGTATGTCGGCGTCCCGAACTCAACGCGCTGGTCGTAATCCACGTAGCTGTTTTTCGCGTAACTGCCGAATAACACGATCATTTCGACCTGCTTGACCTGTTCAAGAATAAGCGAGGTTAATTGCTGTAAGTCTTGTCGTTTTTTCGGCGGCAAAAATCGGGTGCTTCGTTTCATAAGGACAAAATTATGAAAAAAATCGACAACAGGTTTTGCAAAACGCATAAAAACAACTATATTTGCCTATCATTCTGCAAATAGTCTGCAAAGTTTTCCGACGGGGGTGGCAGGAGTCACTTAAAAGAAAAAATTGCGGATTATGAAACGGAATGTCTTTGATACGGCGTAGACCGGACATATATAAAGGGTAAACAACTCTTTATACCTAAAGCAAACGTGGAAACCTCCCTTGGGAGGGTTTGAAGTTGGTATAAACGTTGTCAGTCCTTGTTATGTCCTATCCGTTTATGCGGATAGGGCTAACTTGGGCGCAGGACAGCTTCAACTTCGGGTTTTCCACGACCTGCTTTAGGGGCTGACACCGCGCCCTATTTTCGTATCCATTACGGCACATCGTACGGCGCTGATTTTGGCCGAATTTCACACTCCAACACATACATGTCGGGTTCCGTTTCCGATATACAGGCAACCTGCATGGGGTGCTCCCAA
>VSOO01000065.1 GCA_009774895.1 Alistipes sp.
AATACGTGACGGTCGATGCGCACGACGGCATCCTGCGCATCGGACTCGACCACCGCAACGTCCGCCACCGCCACATCACCGTCACGGTGCCCACCGACGGCACGATCCGCAGCCTGCGCGCCGCCTCGGACGCCACGATCCTCTCCGAAACCGCCCTGCGGGGCGACGAGGTGACACTGACCGCTTCGAGCAGCGGCGAAATCGCGGTCGCCGTCACGGCCCGCGCCTGCACGCTCGACGCGTCGAGCAGCGGCGAAATCAAAGCCGGAATCCACGCCGACAACTGCACGATCGAGGCTTCGAGCAGCGCCGAGATCGAAGTGATTGCCTACGTCACGGGCCGGTGCGACCTCCGCACCTCCAGCGCCGCGGAGGTGACGCTGCGCGGCGAAGCGGCCGAATGCGTCGCACGATGCGGCTCGGCATCGGAACTCGACGCCGAGGAGTTCGCGGTCCGCACCTTCGACATCGAGGCGACGAGCGCCGCAAAGGCCGAAATCCACTGCACGGAGCGCCTCCGCGCCGCGGCATCGAGTGCCGCGACCATCGAGTACCGGGGCGACTGCGCCACGGACATCCGCCAGTCAAGCGCCGGCTCCGTCCGCCGCGAGCACTGATCCCCGGCACACGCAACAAAGAACCCTCACACACGACAAACCGATACGCACATGAAAGAGGTCATCAAATGCAGCATCGCCGGCGTGGCTTTCACCCTCGACACCGATGCCTACGACACCCTTCGTCGCTACCTCGACACCCTGAACGACACCTACCGCACCACCCCCGACGGCCCGGAGATCGTGGCCGACATCGAGGCGCGAATCGCCGAACTGATCCTCACCGCCCAGGACGGCTCGCGGGTGGTCGATCTGCCGCTCATCCGCAACATCATCGCCCAGCTGGGCACCCCCGAGGACATCAGCGGCCACGGGGAGTCGCCCGCCGACGGCACGCCGCGCATTCCGCGGCGCTTCTACCGCGACACGGCGAACGCCCGGCTGGGCGGCGTATGCTCCGGCGTGGGCCGCTACTTCGACATCGACCCCGTGTGGATCCGCCTGGCCTTCTTCCTGCCGCTGCTCTGCTCCTTCTTCGGCTGGATTCCGCTCGTGGGCTGGACCGGACCGATCATGGGCAACCTGTTCTTCATCTTCACCGTCTGCTACTGCGTGGCCTGGTTCGTCGTGCCGGCCGCACGCTCGCCCCGCCAGAAACTCGAAATGAACGGTGAGCGCATCACGGCGCAGTCAATCCGCGAAACCGCCGCCGCGAGCAACGACGCCGACCGCAAGGCCAAACCCATCGTGGCGGACGCCGTGTCGGCTCTGGGCCAGGTAGTGCTGATCGCCATGAAGATCGTCGCCGGCCTGCTGGTCTTCGGACTGATCCTCACGGCCTGCGGCCTGATCATCGGACTCTTCGCCGTGGCGGTGAGCGGTCCCGAGCTGTTCGCCCACAGCCCGCTCCACGACTCGGACACCTGGATCGTCCTGCTGGGCATCGGCATTGCTCTGCTTCCGGTGCTGATGCTGATCTACGTGCTGATGTGCCTGATCGCTTCGCGCAAGCCGGGCGGCAGGATCGTGCTGGCATTCTTTCTGGTGTGGATGTGCGTCGTCGCGGCCTGCAGCATCCTCGCCGTGCGCGGCAACATTCCCCGCCGCATGCTGCACCGGCGGGCGAAGATCGAACGCATCATGCAGACCGAAGTGGTGCTCGACGGCGACTCGACCACCGTGGGCAACCTGCTCCGCGACCACGAACGCGTGGAGTCGGTGCTGAACACCGAGGAGCACACGCTCCGCATTTCGGTGCCCGACCGCCACATCGACATCTCGGTCGATAAGAACAACGCCTCGGTCACGGTGACCGAGGAGGAGGACGACGACTGACCCGACCGGCCCGCCGCCGTGGCCCCGGAGCGCCCGCCGCACGGGACGAGTCCGGGCCGCCGACGTACGGCAGGTGCGGACACCGCGGAGCGGAGCGCCCCGGCCTCCCGCCCGAAGAAATCGCCGGAACTCCGACGGGAGCTCCGGCGCCGTGTTTGCGGATGCGAAAAAATTGCGTATCTTTGAACGGTTTTCCTCACCCGGCAACCCCCCATGCGGCACGTACGATGCATCGGACACGCACGCCGTGCCGCGTCAAAACGGCGGAGGCCGGACGCCGCGAAACGGAGGCGTCCGGCCGGGCGGCGTCAGGGGAGGCGCCGGGCGAAAACGACCGCAAACAAGCGAACGAATATGGCTGAAATAAAATGCATCGGCATCCTGACCTCGGGCGGCGACGCCCCGGGCATGAACGCCGCGATCCGCGCCGTCACGCGCACGGCGATCTACCGGGGCTTCACCGTAAAAGGCATCCTGCGCGGTTACCGCGGCCTGGTGAACGACGAGATCATCGAGCTGAAATCGCAGAGCGTGAGCAACATCATACAGCAGGGCGGCACGATGCTCAAGACCGCACGCTGCCGTGAGTTCGAAACCCCCGAAGGACGCCGCACGGCCTACGAACACATGACGGCCGCCGGCATCGACGCCCTGGTGGTCATCGGCGGCGACGGCTCGCTCACGGGCGCCTCGATCTTCGCCCGCGAATACAACGTGCCGATCGTGGGGCTGCCCGGCACCATCGACAACGACCTGGGCGGCACCGACACCACCATCGGCTACGACACGGCGCTCAACACCATCATGGAGGCGGTGGACAAGCTGCGCGACACGGCTTCGAGCCACGAACGGCTCTTCTTCGTGGAGGTGATGGGCCACACGGCGGGCTACCTGGCCCTCAACGGCGCCATCGCCACGGGCTGCGAAGCGGCCATCATCCCCGAAATGGAGACCGAGGTCGATCAGCTGGGCGAACTCATCAACCACGGCTTCCGCAAGAGCAAGAACTCGGCGATCGTGCTCGTGGCCGAGAACCCCCGCACGGGCGGCGCCATGGGCCTGGCCGAGCGCGTGAAGCAGGAGTTCCCGCAGTACGACGCGCGCGTGACGATCCTGGGCCACATCCAGCGGGGCGGCTCGCCCACGGCCCTGGACCGCATCCTGGCCTCGCGCCTGGGCGAAGCGGCCATCGAGGCCATCCTCGAAGGCCAGCGCAACGTGATGATCGGCACGCAGAACGGCCGCATCGCCTACGTCCCCTTCCAGAAAGCCATCCGCCACGACAAGACCATCGACCGCGACGACCTCGACCTGGTGCGCATCCTGTCGATCTGACGCCGCACGGCACCCACGACACGAAACCCATACCCGAACATAAAGAAATGAAACGCGTAATAGGAATCGGCAATGCCCTCACGGACATGCTCGTAAACCTCAATTCGGATACCGTGCTCGACCGGTTCCGCCTGCCCAAAGGCTCGATGAGCCTCGTCGATACGCAGCTCCAGACCGAAATCTCGAAGTCGGTGGCCGGACTGCCCTACTCGCTCTCGCTCGGCGGCTCGGCCGGCAACACCATCCGCGCCATGGCCCGCCTGGGCTGCCAGGTGGGATTCATCGGCAAGGTGGGTCCCGACACCACGGGCGACTTCTTCATCCGGGCACTCGACAACCTCGGCATCGAACCCCACGTCTTCCGCGGCACGGAGCGCTCGGGCAAGTGCGTGTCGCTCATCTCGCCCGACGGCGAGCGCACGATGGTCACCCACCTGGGCGCGGCGCTCGAACTCTCGGCCGCCGAGCTCGGACCCGCACTCTTCGCGGGCTACGACTGCCTCTACGTCGAGGGCTACCTGGTGCAGGACCACGCCCTGATCCGCGGCGCCGTGCAGACCGCCAAGGCATGCGGGCTCCAGGTCGCGATCGACCTGGCGAGCTTCAACATCGTGGACGAAAACCGCGACTTCCTGCGCGCGCTGGTCGCCGAACACGTGGACATCCTCTTCGCCAACGAGGACGAAGCCAAGGCCTTCACCGGCGAGGCGGAGCCGCTCAACGCCCTGCAAAGCATCTCGGAGCTGTGCCCGCTCGCCGTGGTCAAGATCGGCACGCGCGGCGCGCTGATCAAGAACGGCGGCGAGGTGGTGCACGTGGGCATCATGGCCGCAGCGAAGCGCGTGGACACCACGGGCGCCGGCGACTTCTACGCCGCGGGCTTCCTTTCGGGCCTCTGCTCGGGCCTCACGCTGCGCCAGTGCGGCACGATCGGCGCCATCACCGCCGGCAAGGTCATCGAGGTCGTGGGCACCACCTTCGGCGAGGAGGCGTGGGACGACGTCTTCCGTCTCGTCCGCAAGGTCGAACACGAGAAGTACCTCTTCTGACCGGCGCATCCGGGAAAAAGCAACGGGCCGTTCTGCCATGGCAGAACGGCCCGTCTCCCTGTCCGAGCCTCCGGCAACCTCCCGGCGGACGCGGCCCTGCGCATGCACCAAAAGGCGCGGACCGCGGCGGCGCGGGGTCACTCCCGCCCGAGGGACGCGAACAATCCGCAGGCGATGCGGTAGCGCATGCGCAGCAGGCGCACGGCACGGCACGGCCGCATCGTGCAAGCGAGCACGAGCGTCGCGCACCATTTGCCCCCCTCGCGCACCACGGCGCCGGCATAGCGTCCGTCGCGCCGCGCGCGCAGCTGCTGGCTGACGCCGACGTTGTAGGCAAGGCGCGAAAGATAGTCGTCGGTGAGCTTCTCGGGCGGGATGATGTGCCACATGACCGCATCGGGCACGTACCAGCACCGCTCGCCCGCACGCGCCAGCCGCGCGAAGAGGTCGCTCTCCTCGCCCCCGATCAGGCGCCCGCCCACGCGGCCCAGCGCCGGGTCGAAGCCGCCGTAGCGCTCCACGGCCGTGCGGCGCAGGGCCATGTTGCCGCCCCCGGGGATGCGGCCCGCGGGGAAGAGACGCACCCGGTCGCCCAGGTCGAGCGGGTTGGCCACCGGGCGCTCCACGTAGCGCGACATCCACGCCGGCCGCCCGGCCGGATACTCGGGTATGATGCGCCCCCCGGCCGCCACGGCGTCGGGATGGGTGTCGAAAAAGCGGATGTAGGCCGCGACGAACCCGGGGTTGATGCGCTCGTCGTCGTCGATGATGGCCAGGTATTCGCCCCGCGCGGCCGCGATGCCGCAGTTGCGCGCATGGGAAAGCCCCTGGCGCGGCTCGCGCACCATGCGCAGCGCAAAGGCCGGGTGGCGCGCCGCGAAGTCGGCGAAGCGCGCCTCCGTATCGTCCTGCGAGTTGTTGTTCACCACCACGCACTCCCACAGCGCGGGCGGCGCGTCCTGCGCCACGACGGACTCCAGCGCCTCCAGCAGCGGACGCGCACGGTTGTAGGTGGCGATTATGAGCGAAAGCCGTATCATCGTGTAAAAGTAACCATTTCCCGTGCAAAGAAAAACAAATTATCGCCGAAAAACTTGTCGGAGCATCAAAAATAACTACCTTTGTAGTCATAAATGAACAAACCGAAACGAAACTATGTCTAAAATCTTCCGTTTTCTCCTGCTGCCCGCCGTGCTGCTGAGCGCGCTCTTCACGGCCCAGGCACAACAGAACGTCGAATGGAAAAGCGAAGTCGAGTCGCTCGGTGACGGCAACTACCGCATCGTGCTCACGGCCGCGATTCCGGAGCGTTTCCACATGTACGACATGGGTCCCTACGACGAAATGGGTCCCAACGCCACCGTCATCACCTTCGCACCCGAGTCGGGCGCCCGCCTGACCGGCGAGGTGGAGCAGCTCACCGCTCCCCACCGCTACTACGACGACATCTACGAGATGGAGATCGGCACGTTCGAAGGCACGGCACGGTTCGCGCAGAACATCCTGCTGACCGAGCCCGAGGCCACCGTGAAAGCCACCGTCGAGTGGATGATCTGCGACGATTCGAGCTGCATGCCCCTCACCGACGAGGAGCTGACGATCACCGTGGAGGGTACGCCCGCGTCGGCCGCAGCCATCGAGGCTGCCGGCGCGCAGACCGAAACTCCGGCCGTCGAGACCAAGGACGCCGTGGGCGGCAACGGTTCGATCTGGGCGCTCATCATCGAGGCGATCCTCTGGGGCTTCGCCATGCTGCTGACCCCCTGCGTGTTCCCCATGGTGCCGATGACCGTATCCTTCTTCATGAAGGGCTCGGGCAGCCAGGCCAAGGGACGCTTCAACGCCTTCATGTACGGCATCTTCATCGTACTGCTCTATACCGTACCCATCGCCGCGCTGATCCTCATCACGCGTGTCGTGGGCGGCGACGCCGTGACGGCCGACATCTTCAACTGGCTGGCAACGCACTGGCTGCCGAACGTGATCTTCTTCATCGTCTTCATGGTCTTCGCCGCTTCGTTCTTCGGCGCATTCGAGATCACGCTCCCCAGCTGGATGGTGAACAAGAGCGACAGCAAGGCCGACAACAAGAGCCTCGGCGGCATTTTCTTCCTGGCCCTGACCCTCGTGCTGGTATCGTTCTCGTGCACGGGACCGATCGTCGGCTCGGTGCTCATCAAGTCCACGTCGGGCGGCGACATCTGGTCGCCGATCATCACCATGCTCGCCTTCTCGATCGCTTTCGCCCTGCCCTTCACGGTATTCGCGTTCTTCCCCTCGATGCTGAAGAACCTGCCCAAGAGCGGCGGCTGGCTCAATTCGGTGAAGGTCGTGCTGGGCTTCATCGAGGTTGCGCTCGGCATGAAGTTCCTCTCGGTCGCCGACCAGACCTACCACTGGGGCCTGCTCGACCGTGAGGTCTACCTGGCCATCTGGATCGTAGTCTTCGCTCTGCTGGGTCTCTACCTGCTGGGCAAGATCAAGTTCGCACACGACAGCGACATGCCCTACCTGAGCGTGGGCCGTCTGACGCTGGCCATCGTCGTGCTGAGCTTCGTGGTCTACCTCATCCCCGGCATGTGGGGCGCACCGCTCAAGGCCCTCTCGGGCTACCTGCCCCCCGTCACGACCCAGGATTTCGTCCTCGGCGCCAACACGGGAACCGTTGCTGCCGAATCGACGCAGCACAAGGCCAAATACAGCGACTTCCTGCACCTGCCCCACAACCTCGACGGTTTCTTCGACCTGAAGGAGGCCGAGGCCTATGCCGCCGAGGTGAACAAGCCGATCTTCATCGACTTCACGGGGCACGGTTGCGTGAACTGCCGCGAAATGGAGGCCCGCGTGTGGTCCGACCCCGAGGTGCTGTCGATCCTGCGCAACGACTACGTGATCGTGGCGCTCTATGCCGACGACAAGAAAGTCCTGCCCGAGGACGAGTGGGTGACCACCGAGTCGGGCAAGGTGCTGAAGAGCCTCGGCAAGATCAACTCGCACTACGCACTGACGACTTACGGCGTGAACGCCCAGCCCTACTACGTACTCCAGGGCCGCGACGGCAAGATCCTCGTGCAGCCCCGCGGTTACGATCTGAGCATCGAGAACTTCGTGGACTACCTGCGCAGCGGCGTCGAAGCCTACAAGCAGCAGGGCGAGTAACCTCGCGCCAGACACATACGGAAAAAAGGGGACCTTCAGAGAAGGTCCCCTTTTTCGATGCATGCGGCAGTCCGCACCGCGCCGGCCGGCATGCAGGCCTCTTGAATTTTTTCGCCGAAGCGCTCAAGGCACGTCCGACGGTTCCGGCCGGTACGGCCGGGCCATGCATGCCGTTCGAGCGATCGGACTTACCGAGCCGGGACGGTCCGCACCGTCCGCACCGTCTGCACCGTCTGCACCGTCTGCACCGTCTGCACCGTCTGCACCGTCTGCACCGTCTGCACCGTCTGCACC